>JBAQLI010000071.1:0-36433 GCA_049301735.1 Candidatus Methanoperedens sp. | reverse complement strand
TTGATCGTGTCCTCTGCGCCTGTCCGACCATTGTGCATGCGCCGGGTCTGCCAGCGCAGGGGCGAGGATTAGAAGCAAGGAGGGGGCTGTGTTGGATTTCGTACTTCATAGATTTCATAGAATATTGATTTAAACATTTACAATCATTCATAGATATTAAAGGCAAAATTCAAGGTCAATTATGTTCTCGCCCGTAAACGGGAATTCGGGGATCTAAGCGCCTATTTCTCGCCATACAAGACTATATATAAAAATATGTATAAATATGAGATAAATATGACGAGAGAAAATTGGAATCGGGAAGAATTGATTGTTGCATTCAATCTATACTGTAAAATACCTTTTGGGAGAATCACGTATAAAAATCCTGAAATAATCAACTTAGCAAAAATTATCGGAAGATCTCCATCTGCTGTTGCTCTTAAATTAGTAAACTTTGCTCGTCTTGACCCTGAACTTCAAAACAGAAAGATTGCAGGAATGAGTCATGGGAGCAAAAGTGAAGGACAAATCTGGAATGAATTTCATAATAACTGGAGTGAGTTGGCTTTTGAAAGCGAGATATTATTAGCCCGATTTAAAGGTGAAGCTATCGAAAATTCTGCTATAATAAGTCTGGAGATCTTGCCTAAAGAGGGAAAAGAAAGAGAAGCTATAATAAAAGCAAGAATAAATCAAAATTTCTTTAGATCTGCTATTCTAGCATCCTATGATAATAAATGCTGTGTAACTGGGGTTTCGATACCCGAATTATTAGTATCAAGTCACATTGTTCCTTGGTCCAAAGATGAAAAAAATCGTTTGAATCCACATAACGGACTATGTCTTAACCTACTTCATGATAAAGCGTTTGATAGAGGATTAATGACAATTACTGAAGACTACAAAATCAAATTGTCAAGTGTGATAACATGCTATGAACACGATAAGGCGATTGAGAAGTTTTTTCTGCCTTATGATGACCAGCCTATATTTTTACCCAATAAATTCTTGCCAGACAAACATTTCTTACTATATCACTATGAAAATGTCTTTATAAAAAATTAATATATAGCATAGGTGCTACTTTTTTATTCTCCTTACGCCCCCATCCTTAATATCCCTCACCCCCCATTCAGTACCCCAAGAATGCTCCACATCATCATCCACCCCCAGAAATCAAAGCTCATCGTCCTCCCCATAAAAGATAACTCAAAAGAGCCCAACTTTTACGGCACCCTGATACTGAAGCAAACCCCGAAAGGCGCGCGGGTGGGCAAATTCAGGATAAAGCAGGGTGAAAAAGAAGACTTCAGGGCGCCTGAGGAACTCATAGAACTTTTGCGCCTTGCTGATAAGATCCTTATCGCAGAAGGGGATGAGGCGTCTGAGGCTGGTTTTAAGGAACTTCTCACAGCATACCAGCTTGATTACGGATATACGGCAACATGCCGCCTTTGCCTTCTTGCGGGTAAATTTACAACGAATAGTCCGATACGGTTCCACAACGAATCGGTATGTGAGGATTGTGCGAAAAAAGAACTGGTAAAGGAAGCAAAATCCATCAAACTGGGGGCTCACGGCCAGGAACGTCTCATCCAGATTTTGCTGAAAACAAAGAACCTTGACAGGGTGCTTGCAATGCTTAGCCCCGGGAAACTGGATTCGGGACTGACACGATTTGACACCATGGCAGCATGCAAAGTTGATAAAACAATAAAGGTGAAGGACCTGCCGCTGCACGATGAACTTAAAAAGCTCCTGTTAAAACAGATGGAAGAACTTATGCCAGTCCAGGCGCTTTCTATTGAAGCAGGTCTTCTTGAAAGAAAGAACCAGTTGATCATTTCGGCTACGGCAACCGGAAAAACTCTTATCGGTGAGCTTGCCGGCCTTTCGAACATTTTGAACAAGAAAGGCAGGATGCTTTTCCTTGTTCCCCTGGTTGCTCTAGCCAACCAGAAATATGAACAATTTACGCGGCGGTATTCTTCGATTGCAACCACGTCATTGCGCGTGGGAACAAGCCGCATAACTAAAGGAATTAAAGGTATCCGCACTACTCTCTCATCTGACATCATCGTAGGCACTTATGAAGGCATTGATTTCATCATGAGATCAGGAAATGCGCATATGCTTGGCAATATCGGAACTGTCGTTATTGACGAGGTGCATACGCTTGAGGATAAAGAAAGGGGGCACAGGCTCGACGGTCTTATTGCCCGCCTGAAATTCATTGCACCTGCGGCCCAGTACGTTTATCTCTCGGCAACAGTTGGCAACCCCAGCTGGCTTTCGGAAAAACTTAACGCAGGATTAATCGAGTTCGAAGAACGGCCAGTTCCGATTGAAAGACACCTGATCTTTGCGCCGGAATACGAAAAAAAGCGAATGATCGAACGGCTTGCCAGGCAGGAATTTGACAAAAGATCCTCTAAGGGTTTCCGGGGACAGACCATCGTATTTACTAATTCACGGCGTAACTGCCATATGCTGGCAGAAGGGCTTTCAATAAAAGCGCTTCCATACCATGCAGGTCTATCCTATCCTGAAAGAAAGAAAGTTGAAGAGCAGTTCGGACGGGGAGAGCTGCCTGTGGTCGTTACAACAGCGGCGCTTGCGGCAGGTGTGGATTTTCCCGCATCGCAGGTCATATTTGAGTCACTTGCCATGGGTATCGAATGGCTGACAGTACGTGAGTTCCAGCAGATGCTGGGGCGCGCAGGAAGACCGGATTACCATGACCTTGGCATCGTTGTGCTTCTTGCTGACCCGGAAAGAAGGTTCGGAAAGGGAGATTCGGAGGATGAAGTCGCTTTTCGGCTGCTTCGTGGCGTACTTGAACATTTTGGCGTGGATTACGGGGATGATGAACAGCTTGAGGAGACTCTTTCCAATATCGTGGTAGCGCATTCTCTTTCTGACATCACCAAATTAAATGAAATGCTGCTTGGTAAAGGAAACCTGGAGTTCCTTCTGGATAAACTGAGGGAATATGGTTTTATCGAGAAAAAAGATACTGAATACCGCCCCACAAAACTTGGATTTATTGTCGCATCACATTTCCTGAGCGTGGAACAGACATTCTTGATAAAGAATGCAATTTTTAAAGGAATTAAGCCAATGGAGATTGTTACAGGCCTTGAAACCCTGGATTCTGTCTATTTCAGGTATGCATCGCAATTATCGGATGCACTCGGGACAGATATCCCAACAAGAGTTTTCGGCGCAGGGCTTGATATCATTTTTTCGGCAGATGGTTTTTCAAAACTCAAAGAAAACCTGCGCCGCACCATGCTTGATTTTGCCCGGGAATTCATGTCATGCATTTGTAAGGATTCACCGTACTGCGGCTGCGCCGAGCGAAAATTCTCAGCAAGGGTCATAGAATTATGCGCCGGGGGTCGCGCTCCTGACGAGGTTATTAAGGAGCTGGAAAAGCAGTATGGGGTTTATGCATATACAGGCGATGTCCTCAATTACCTTGACCAGGCTGCAAGGAATCTTGAGGCTGTGGAATTGATAGGCGGGATTTTCGGAAAAAAGGAGATTAGCGGGATGGCAAGGGAGTTAAGGGAAAGGATGGAAGGTTGAAAGGATACGGGCTTTGTGTATAAAGTAAGGAAATAGGGGTACTTTTTACACAGGAGTAGGACTTTTTACACAAGAATACCTCGTCAGAAATTGGGTTAGCAATTCTTAATTCCCTCTAAGCGATTTAGCTAGATATATACCTTGAGTGACTTTTCTGACAGTATGTCATTACCGAATGATGTAATAACTGGTTGTAATTTGGGAATATGTGTATCTTTATCCCAAGAATCTATACCTTTAATAATTGGGGGTATCGTTAACTGTTATCATTTTTTTGATTTTAATTATTGTATTCCTTAAAAGAAAAAGTTAACATTGGTATAGTTTTACCAATCAAAAATTGACAACCCACATTATCAGGGATATGAAAAAGCGTTTATAGTTCCTACAATATAACGCTGGATAAAATCATGATAAGAGATGATAGTGTGGTTGACAAAAAAATTCTAATAACTTATGCATCTTCAACAGGGAGTACCGAAAAACTTGCACAGATTATCGCGGAAGGAATTAAAAAAGTGGACGGCGTATCATTTGAAATGAAGAGGGCAAAAGACATCAGACCGGATGATGTGGCTTCAGCCAATGGTTATGCATTTGGCTCACATTCTGCGTCTGAGTACATGGAAGGAGAAATTAAAAATCTCTTTGAGGGACTCTATCCTGTAAAAGAGAAAATGAGCGGCAAACCCGTATTACTTTTTACAACAGGACAGGGTAAACAGGCCGCTGCACTTGCATCAATGGAAAAACTAGTGGGTGTATTCAATCCCGAGTGGATCAAACCAGGTCTGGCGGTTAAAGGTATGCCAGGAGAATCTGATAAAACAAATGCTATTGAGATGGGAGAAAAACTCGCAGATGCGGTAAAAAAAACACAAAAATCCACATATATTGTTGCATAACAGGACAGCCTGAAAAATCTACCCTTATCGCGTCCTTATCCTCACCGCATTTGCATGAGCAAAAAGCCCTTCAGCTTCGGCAAGCTCAATAATTGTATCGTTCATTCCCTCAAGACCTTTCTTTTCAATGATCTGCACGCTTGATTTTGTTACGAAATGGTCAATATTCAAACCTGAGAACATTCTTGCATATCCTGCTGTTGGAAGGACATGGTTCGTGCCTGATGCATAATCACCCGCAGATACAGGCGCGTAAGAACCAACAAAAATCGAACCTGCATGCTTGATCCTGCCAAGAATATCTTCCTCTGTCATTATTTCAAGATGCTCAGGCGCAAACTTATTTGAAAAATCAATGCATTCATCAAGTGTTCCAGTGAGTATGGCTGCATTCTCAAGCGAGGTCTTGATAATTTCTGCCCGTGCCACATTTTTTATCTGGATCTCTATCTTCTGCATTACTTGTTTTGCCAGGTCTTCTGATGGGGTTACAAGCACTGAAACAGCATTCGGGTCATGCTCTGCCTGGGCTATCATATCAGAAGCTATGAAATCGGCTCTTGCCGATTCATCTGCAATTATCAGCACTTCACTTGGGCCCGCAGGAAAATCAATAGCAGTTCCGCAGGCCATTTTGGCTGCTGTGACATATACATTGCCAGGCCCGACTATTTTATCTACTTTTGGAATGGTCTTTGTCCCGTAAGCCATAGCAGCTATTGCCTGTACGCCTCCTGCGCGAAAAACGCGGTCTGCGCCTGCGATATGTGCGGCTGCCAGTGTCAGTGGGTTCACTGTCCCATCCGGGTTCGGGGGCGTGCATACGATAACCTGCCTTACGCCTGCGACTTTTGCAGGGATAACTGTCATAAGAGCAGTACTTGGATAAGATGCCCTTCCGCCAGGAACATAAGCGCCTACTGACCCAAGAGGTGAAATACGCTGTCCCAGCCTGATCCCAGGTGCAAATTCCTTTATCCAGTCCTTTGTGACCTGGGCCTCATGGAAAGCACGGATGTTTGACGCTGCTTTTTTAAGATGTGTCAGGAGCTTTTTGTCAAGTGAAAAAACTGCTTCATGTATTTCCTTATGGGAAACTTCGATATCTTCTAAGGCTGCTTTATCAAATTGCAGTGTATATTTTAATAGAGCAGTGTCGCCGTTCTCTTTTATATCGTTCAGAATGGATGTTACAGAAGGCATTACTTCCTGTAACTCACCCTGGCGCTTTAGAAGGCTTTCAATTTCAATATTTGTGAGTATACTAATGGAATTTAGTAACATTACATACTGATTTCAGGGTGTAGAGAGATAAATGTTTGTGTGAAGTCATCAGGTAGCAATACGTTCAATATATATTGTGAGCAGCGATAACTTTTTATATCATTATGCTCATTATGATATTCCTGTTATCTCCCTGTAATTGAAAAACTATGAATAAAACAATGAGATGTGAGTAGTTATGATCGAGAAACAATATGTATGCCCTAATTGTAAACAGTCAATACCGCTAAGAAGCGAAGATTTCATTAAGGGAATTGCGATGGTTTCATGTGTGGACTGTGGCAGGGGTGCTTTTACTATTGAGGATAATCTTTTGGGATTGGAAATTTAAAATGGATGAAGAAGAAACATATAAATATCAGGAAAATGACGATGAAGAAGACCTCCTGAGATTCCTTCGCGGCGGATTTGGGGCGAAATAAATTTCAGTGGACATTAACATTAATGAACTGCGAAAACTTTTTATGTCATAAGTATCATAAGCATCATGCAGTTATCGACCTGTAATATAAAAACGGGATGATGTTGCAGGCTTGAATTAAATTGCATCAATGTGGCGGTCACAGATCGCGGAATTATGAACAAAACAATGAGAAGTGAGTAGTTATGGTCAAGAAACATGATAATAGCCCAGAATTTGAAATAAATAAAGATGCCTATAAAATGTGGTCAGATACCTATGGCGGTGTCTCAAAAATGTGGGATGAATCCCACTCAAAAATTTTAAAACCATGGGTTGAATTAATGGGAGAGATGTCTGATAAGACAAAAGAGATCTCCTTAAATTCGGCGCCGAAAAATTATAAGGAATTTTATGATGAGTGGATGAAAACATACGAGAATTCGTTTGGGAAATTCTATCATGTTTCGATCCCTGCGCCCAGAGAAACACTTGAAAACTTCATAAAAATATCCGGTGAATCAAATAAACTTTACAGGTCATGGATAGAAGAATCAGAAGAAAATACGAAAAAGACCTCTGAATTACTTAAAAATGGGGCTGACCCTGCAAAATTCAAAGAGTGTTTTGAAATGTGGATGAAGTCCTATGACAAAATGTCGAATGATTTTATAGAACAACCCGCAGTTAAATACCAGAAAGAGATATTTGGAAATTATACCGGCATACCCGATTTCTATTCGGAAACCCTGTTGAAAATGTCAACAATGTGGAGGGATTCTTTTAATAAATTGTATACTCCGTGGGTCGAATCCATGCAGAAGCTTTCCCGGAATATAGAGAAGATCTCAAAAGGCAATGCAGGCCCTGAGACTTATAAGGAATTTTTTGATCTGTGGGCAAATACTTATAAAGAAAACTATAAAATGTTTGACCCGCGGTCTGCGATATCATCTAAAGAAGCGTTCGAGAATTTCATAGAGAGCAGCAATATCAGCCTGAATCTATATAAATCCTGGATTTCGGCCATGGAAGGAATGCATGAAAAATTCAAAGACCATTCTAAGATCACGAACGACCCCGAAGCTTGTAAAGAATTTTTCAATCTCTGGGTGAAGATGCATGAAAAGGCCGTTGAAGATGTCTTTGACAAGATGCCCGTGGTGTCTCCTGTCAAAGAGATGATGGAGCCCATCAGGGATGCATGTAAGCTCTATGCCAGTGCATCCATAAAAATGTCAAAAATGTGGATGGATTCGTATACACGTGCTGCCCGCCCAAGGGTTTGAACATGGACCGATCCAGCCCTAAATCCCCTAATAATTTCTTTGACCAGTGGTCAAAAACATGTGAAGAGTCCTTTGGTCATATTGGCAAATTACCTGCTGTTGGCCCATCAAGAGAGAAAACAGAAAAAATGATGAAAGTTTTTCCTCTCTTTATGAACTTTTATAATGTGTGGATGGACTCTATTTCTGATTTTTCGAAGCTCTCCCTTGAGGCAATGAACAGGATGCATGACAAAACCGCAAATATGGGGTGTGAGATCAGTCCAGAGAAAAATAAAGAAATATATAATATCTGGATCGAGACCTACAGCGATACCTTTAAGGAATTCCTGGGAACAGGTCATTTTGCCCGGGATATGGGTAAAATCACCTCCGTTTTGATCGACGCTCAAAAATACAATCGGGAAATGCTTGAGGACAATTTACTAAAACCTATGAATCTACCCACAAGTACCGATATTGATGAACTGAACAGGGAGCTGTATTCTCTTAAAAAAACAGTAAAAGAATTGACCCGGAAAATCAACGAATTATCACAGGAAAAATGATTATTTTATGATTCAAACAATGAATGGACTTAATTTAATTGAAGAACCTTTTATAAAATTTACAAAAACTTGTGAAATAATTTCAGAATTAACCGAAATTTCCGTGGGGACAACCCCTCATGAGATAGTATATAGTGAAGATAAAATGAAACTTTTTCACTATAAACCTGCAGTGGAAAACCCCTGTCAGGTTCCTGTTCTTATGATATACGCTCTTGTAAACCGATATTATATCCTGGATCTTTCGCCTGATAAGAGTGTAATAAAGAACCTTCTGGATAAGGGCTTTGACGTTTATGCAATTGACTGGGGATATCCCTCAGGAATGGACAAATATCTCACGATAGATGATTATGTGAATGGCTATCTGAATAATGCTGTGGATTATGTCAGGAGAGAATCGGGAGCAGATAAGATTTCCTTATTAGGCGTATGCGTGGGCGGAACTTTATCCGCGATGTATGCCGCACTTCACCCTGAAAAAGTAAAAAACCTGATCAGTTTTGTTGCACCTATCAACTTTGATACCGATAAATCCCTGCTTAATATCTGGGCAAAAGAAATGGACGTGGACAAAATAGTGGACTACTATGGTATAGTTCCCGGAGATTTCCTGAATATGGGATTCCTTCTTCTTGATCCTTTCAGGCTTATGATCGATAAATATGTGGGATTTTTAGAACGGATCGATGATAAGAAGACCGTAGAAAATTTTCTACGCATGGAAAAATGGATATTTGACAGCCCGGGCCAGGCAGGTGAAGCTTACAGGCAGTTCATGAAAGACTGTTACCAGAAAAACCTCCTGATCAAAAACAAAATGGAAATCGGAGGAAAGAGGATCAATTTGAAGAAAATTTCCATGCCCTTGCTTAATATTATGGCACAATTTGATCACCTTGTTCCAAATGAGTCAAGCCAGCCCCTGACAGAGGCTGTATCGAGTACTGATAAAGAATCTATGGTTTTCCCCACAGGTCATATTGGTATGTTCGTTGGCTCAAAATCCCAGAATGAGGTTTGTCCAAAAATTGCACAATGGTTAAAACCAAGGTCTATTACCACAAAAGATGAAACTCCCAAAAGCACAGATGTGGATAGCGATCAAAATAAAACCGATGTAAAGAAAAGCAAAAGTAAGAAAAGTAATCGTAAATCGAAGGAGACTATTAAATGAGACTTGAAAACAAGGTCGTAATAATAACAGGATCAGGAAGCGGTATTGGCCGTGAGACTGCAATATTGTTTGGAAAAGAAGGCGCTAAAGTCGTAGTGGCGGATGTGAATGAAAAAGCAGGCCAGGAAACAGCAGAAGTGATAAGGAAAAACGGAAGTGATGCATTCTTTGCAAAGCTTGATGTATCCGACAGAGAACAATCAAAAGAAGTTGTAAAGGATACACTGGAAAGATATGGAAAGATCGATATCCTGATCAATAATGCAGGAATTATCCAGGATGCACTGATTTCTAAAATGACTGAAGACCAGTGGGACAAAGTTATTACTATAGACCTGAAGGGGCCTTTTAACTGCATCCAGGCAGTTGTAGAAGCAATGACAAATCATGGAACGGGCGAGATCATCAATGTATCTTCAATTGTAGGATTGTACGGTAATATTGGCCAGTCAAATTATTCAGCAGCCAAAGCAGGGTTGATCGGATTGACAAAAACTCTTGCCAAGGAACTGGGAAGAAAAGGAATAAGGGTCAATGCGGTGGCTCCGGGATTTATATATACTCCGATGACAGCAACCGTGCCTGAAAAAATACTTGAAATGATGAAGGAAAAAACACCGGTAAAAAGACTTGGCCGGCCTGATGATATCGCATATGCGCTATTATATCTTGCTTCGGATGAGGCAAATTTCGTTAATGGCGCAGTCCTTTCTGTTGACGGTGGACTTCTCCTGTAATCCGGGTGGCAACTATGAAGAGCAGGAAGGGGATTATATTACAGGACAGGTTTGACATAAACGGAGGACTCTATATCTGAAAATGGATTTTCGGGCAGTGGACAGAAGTGAATTATTCCGGTTGTTTCGCCCACTTTACCCGTGAGCTGCCTGGCGGTAAAAACATCGCTATCCTGTCAGGCGAAGCTATCGTTTTTATGAGCTTTTTATCCTCGAATTTTTCATTCAGCAAACGGTATATCTTCTTTGAAATGTCGTTCTGGTTGAACTCACCAGGTTCAACCTCCAGGATGAACTGCGCTGTTTTCTTTACAGCGCTCAAAGGTCCTCCGATCAATCTTTTTTCCTCGCCAAGCTCAAGACCAAGCGCTGCGCCCAGCATTACATCTTTGAAGTAATTTCGCTTCCCCCTTATCACAAAAGCTCCTTTTGCCACATATTCACCTGATTCAGGGGTTTTTGAGACCTGCTCAGGTAACACCCAGTAAGCGTCCCCGCTCATCTGCCCTGATTTCCAGATGCCTGAATATGAAACAGTGAACTGTGCCGCTTCAAGAAGCGTGGTTTCAGGCACCTCTTTTCCTTCTGTTTTGATTACAACAGCAGGAGAACCTGATACATGGGCATGGAAGAAAATATCCTTTTTCTGGAGGTATTTTTTCACGATATCCTCGTTACTCTGGGCATCCCTTCCCCCGACAACAAGGAATCCATCAGATGAGAAAAACCACCGGAACTGCTCAAACCACTTTTGTTTTGGTTTCTGGATTTTCTTACTTATTTTGGGAGCTTCTTTTTTCCCTGTCAATTTCTTTGTATCTTCTATCGCAGTAAGTGCGCCTTTTATCTTTCCCGATAATTTTTTTGACCTGTCATAATAGACCTGGGAATTCTGTGTTACAGTAAGACGTACATCGAGCTCTACTTCTTCAGTATCCAGCAGCACATTGATCAGACCTTTTCCGGGATTAATGGATTTGATCACTTTTGCTTCAGGCATATCTGATGTTTTCAATATGTTCTTGATATCGTCCCATGAATATCTTTTCTCTCTGGCATTATTGACGACCTTTAAGATCCCATCGCATGTCTGGTAATGCGAATAGATCAATTCCCCTTTATGAACAAGCTTTTGCTCATCTTCCCTGAATTTCCCAAGAGCAAGGATCTGTTTCTGGAGGCGGTATTCGTATGAACTCGTTTTTTCTTCCTTTGCTGCTTTTACAACTTTGATGGCTTCATTTTTCTTTTTTGCCTCGCTGCTGAAATATTCATCAAGCGCCTCATTGAAAGTGCTAAAAGATATCTTCTCATTTTTCTCGTAAAGGGAAATAGAGAAAGGAAGCACGTCTATTTTTATCCCATCTTTCAGGATGATTTGTGGTTTGAGTTCTGTGCTTAGCGGTTTAAAAACATCTTGTAACGCATTTTGCAATGAAGACAGATCCTTTATATCCTTCGCAGGTGTATTTTTCTCAATTCCGGCGCGGATACAAAGCTCTTCTGCATATTGCCCTCCCATATTCATTTTTGTTGCCACAGTTCTTACGATGTCTGCATCAGAATGTGCGAACATTTCTTTTAGCTGATCTTGCGTAGCAGTAATGGGACTGATTTGTGCCTGCGGCAACTCATAAGGCTCGCCTCCCCGGACTTTCCTGTCCCTGAAGCTTATGGATTTTAATGGCAATATTATCTGCTTTTCAGAGTTCAATAAAACGATATTCCCCCTGGAAAATAGTTCTATGATCAGGATGGTCTTATCCTCGCCGCGCTGGATATGCATCTCGATTATCCTGTCAAAATCATACTGTGAAACATCTGTTATCCTGCCCCCTGTCAGGTGTTTTCGAAGAAGCATCGGGAATGATTGCGGGAACTTTGGGGCGATCTCAGGATTTTTCGTGAGATGAAAGCGTTTTCCTGCTTCAATGACAAGATTTGTCCTTCCTTCTTTGAAAATATGTAATCCTATCCGTATCTCATCCGGTGAATGCTGGTATATCTTTGTGATCTTGGCATCAAGAAGACGGGGATGCAATTCCCTTACCAGCGCTGCAACGTCCACGCTTGACATTTCCTGTTTCATGTAAGGGGGCTATATGAAGGGGATGTTAATTTAAGCTTGTCATCAAAAATCTGCGGATTTTTGATGTTTGTTGGGGCAATGACTACAGGTGCATTTTCTTAATCTGGTCTTTTGCTTTTCGGGCTTCATTTTCCAGTCCGATTTTCTCAAATATTTCGAGTGCTTTTTGTGTCGATTCAATTGATTCTTCTTTTTTGCCAATTTGTGAATAAAGCAAACCCATCTGCGCCAAAGTGTAAGCTATACCTCGCTGGTCGCCGAGTTTTTCCTTAATCTCCATTGACTGTCTGTACTTCTCAAGCGCCTCATCATATTCACCTTTATCCTGGTGAATCGTTGCAATATTGTTGAGTATTTGCGCTATATCTCGCTGGTCGCCAAGTTTTTTAATAATCTCCATTGACTGTCTGAATTTCTCAAGCGCCTCATTGTATTCACCTTTGTCCTGGTGAATAAATGCAATGTTGTTGAGTGTTTGCGCTATACCTCGCTGGTCGCCGAGTTTTTCCTTAATCTCAATTGACTGTCTGCATTCTTCAAGCGCCTCATCGTACTCACCTTTATTCTGGTGAATAAATGCAATGTTGTTGAGTGTTTGCGCTATACCTCGTTGGTCGCCGAGTTTTTTATTAATCTCCATTGATTGTCTGTAATTGTCAAGCGCCTCATCGTACTCACCTTTGTTTTGGTGAATCGTTGCAATGTTGTTGAGTTTTTGCGCTATACCTCGTTGGTCACCGAGTTTTTTATTAATCTCCATTGACTGTCTGTATTTCTCAAGCGCCTCATCATACTCACCTTTATACATAAGAATTATTGCGATGTTGTTTAGAGCACTTGCAATGCCGAATTGATTACTAATTTTTTTCCCAATCTCTAAAGACTTCTTGTACTTCTCAAGCGCTTCATCGTATTCTCCCCTAAAATAATGAATCAAACCTAATTTCAGATACCAATCTGCAAATTTATAATCGTCAACGATATTTTTATTTTTGTATTCTTCCAGTAGGTCTGAGTACTGTTTATATCGCTTATTTAATTCATCAATCGTCAGATTATCTAATCCGCTTTCGGTAATCCTTTCTGTTTTTTCTAAAGGTTCAGATATTTTTTCCATCCTGAACTCAAACACTGTAGTTCGCCAGCTCCAGAAATCCGGCGCTTCTATAGCGATTTTGCTTATTGTTGCTTCATTTGACCAAATGATAACAGGTTGGTTAATATTGGAAAATTCTTCCCGCATTATATTCAGTTTCGTTAAAAATGCAGATTTACCAGATGAAGTAACAGCTTTTGAAGCTTTTTCAATGCCGTAAACAAAAATTGCGGCTTTATTGTTCGTTGATGAAACTTTTTTCCTGATTTCATTAACTAAATCGCTGGAATTTTCGTCTAGTTGAATATTGATTATTTTCGTATTGAGTGTTTCGAGTCTTTTTTCTAACTCATTGTATAACTCTTTTCTTAAAACCGGCTCATTGCAAAGTACAAATGCAATAGCTCCATCTTTTGAAAGAGTTATTAAAGTAACCAGTTCATCCAATTTGCTTAACTGTTCTTGATTAAGTTCCATTTTAGTCGCTGATTAATCCCTTTTCAGTTAACAATGATTTTACAATTGGATTTACATCGCACCAATCAGTATCATTCCTGTATTCCAGAACACATAGATTGTGCAACAACCTGACAAGCCCCTGGTCCCTCTTTAATTCTTTGGAGGTATAAATGTCCTTCAATATTGTGTAATCTTCCTCGCTAATCTGTCCCCTGTATAGGTTCCTTATATCATTTACTACAGTAATTGCAATTTCTTTGTCTATCTTATTCTTTCCTCTGGTGATCGCCCTGATAGAAGAATCACGTATAATTCTGATCAATTCCCTTACTAACCCACCGCTCATCCTGATAATATACTCCATTGCATCTTTTTCAATAAGTTCTAAAGGTGCTCTTCTACTTACAACATCTATCAAAATTTTTTCACCTTTCTTATATGTACTCCCATCCTTATTCATGATTTTTACATTGGGATGCATACTGACTTTGTCAAAATTTATGCCTATCTGGCTGAACTTTTCATCATTTTTTAGTGCGATCGGGAACGTATAAATTATTTTTCCAAGCGGCTGAACCAGTTGGGTTCCATGCTTATAAAAAATCTCAATAGCCTTAATCGGATCGGTTTTTTCAAGGTTATCAATAACTATCAATACCTGTTTATCCGTTGTTCTTTCGATTTCAGTAATTACATCATTAATTATGTTTATAAGTTCTGAAACTTTAGGTTCGATTTTATTACGGATCTCTGTTTTTGAGCTTGTTTCCGTTTTGATTTTTCCCATTAAAGTCAGGAAAGGTATGATATTTTCGCTGAAATTCCACCGCTGTCTGTCTCTTCATCAACTTCTACTTTCTCAATTGTGCTACCCCATGTCATTATACGTTTTGAGAGCGCTTCATTTAAAGTTAGGCCTTCACTATCTATCTTTTCCAGCATTTTTGATAACATTGAGAGAAGCACATCTGTGTAGGATATATCGTTTATATCCATAATATCAAACGCTGAGTAATGAACGATAAAAAATCCATCACCTAATTTTGAGATTAACCTGTGAAGTGCCGTGGTTTTTCCAGAACCTCTATGCCCTGTGAATAATATTTTTATCGGTTCTCTGGTTTTTAGACTTAACTCTAACCTTGTTTTTAATTCATTGATGTTTGATTCACTGTGTTCAATTTCAACATAGTATCTTTGAAAAAATTCTCTACTAAAAGTAGTCTTAGGATCAAATAAATAATAAACATCCTCCAGTGAAGTTCCAGACAATTTAATCATCTCAATCTTAAAATAGTAAATTCAGTGTATTAATCTTTTGTAAAATTGCAACACGAATTTAAACCGTCTCAAAAACAGGTAATTTCAAATAATATCACTTAACATATCTCCATATATCAAGATCAGAGTAAAATTTATGCCCCGTCTTCCCCCAAACCAGCGCCTGACAACAGATTTCCCTGTCCTTCATTTCGGAAAAGTACCGGAATTCGATAGCAAGACCTGGGATTTCCGTGTTGAAGGGCTTGTTGAAAATCCCGTCAGGCTGACATACGATGAATTACTTGCGCTTGAAAAAACAGTGGATGTAAGCGACTTTCATTGTGTGACAGGATGGAGCAGGTTTGAAAATAAATGGGAGGGCCTTCGATTCAGTGACCTGGCAAAACTCGTAAGACCAAAAAGCAATGCCCGATTCGCTACGATAGAGGCTGATGGTGGATATACAACCAGCCTTGCACTTTCAGAACTCATGGAGCCTGATGTCATTCTTGCATACAATTTTGAGGGAAAGCCCCTTGAACCATTGCACGGCGGGCCGCTCCGGCTTGTCGTCCCGAAAAAATATGCTTACAAGAGCGCCAAATGGGTGAGAAGAGTTGGATTCACGGAAGAAAAGGAGTTAGGCTTCTGGGAACAGAGGGGATACAGCGACAGCGCAGACCCGTGGAAAGAGGAGAGGTATTCGTATTAATTAAAGATTCTGTCAAGTCTGCGTTTGCTAATATAATATAATATAATATAATTTATTAAATCAGTATCGGTTGATCCAGGAAAGATAGCATTGTACTTATAACTGACGAAGACTTGACAGTACCTTTATTTAGCAAAAATTTTATAACAAGTATGTAACTTGTGGTGAAACTATGGCACGGAAAAAGATTTTGATAACAGTTGTTGTGATCGCACTGATGGCATTTACACTTGGATGCACGGAGAAATCCCAGCCTGCGCAAAGCGGAAAAAACAGAATAGCCACCATCGAGACCAATAAGGGTACAATAAAATTCGAGCTATTCGAAAAAGATGCCCCTATCACTACAAAAAACTTTATAGAATTGGCGCAGAGCGGTTTTTATAATGGTCTCACATTCCACAGGGTTGAGCCAGGGTTCGTAATTCAAGGCGGGGACCCTAAAGGAGATGGCACAGGCGGTTCAGGTAAGACCATTCCTCTTGAAATAGCCCCTTCACTGACACATAAGAAAGGTGCAGTGGGTATGGCTCGTTCCAGTGACCCAAACAGTGCGTCATCTCAGTTCTATATAGTCCTTGCAGACGCAAAGTTCCTGGATGGGCAATATGCCGTATTTGGACAGGTCACTGAAGGACAGGATGTTGCTGAAAGGATCGCAGTAGGCGATAAGATGCTGAGGATTACGATAGGAGAGAATTAACCAACACTGAAAAAATAGACCAGTCCATTTTAGCCGAGGTCGCCAATCCTGCTACTCGCGATGAAGCTCAAAAGAAAATATTGCAGTCATGGGATTTTGTTTTGGCGGTACCTATAGCTACAGCCTGGCAGTCAATGAACCGGATCTTGCTGCAGCTGTACCATTTTATGGCCACGCGCCTGAAAAAGAGGAAGAATTGGCCAAGATCTTATATAAAGCATACCCAAACGTGCGTCTTTAAACAGTACTTATTCCACCATTGCAATCTCCCACATAAACCGTGACTATGCCGAAAGTCAGGTCAAAATATTCAACATGCGAAATACCTGCATCTTTCATAAGTTCAACAAACTCATTCCTTTTAGGGAATGCCATTACTGAAGCAGGAAGATAATTGTAAGGATCATCCTTTTTGGATATAATCGCCCCCACTAACGGTAAGATCTTCTTGAAATAAAAATAATAAAAAGATCTAAAAACCTCGTTCTCAGGTAAAGAGAATTCCAGAACAACCACGTTGCCCCCTTTTCTGACCACACGGTTCATCTCGGATAAGGCTTTCTTTATATCTGCGACATTACGTATCCCAAAAGCTACAATTGCGCCATCAAATGTCCCATCCTTAAAAGAAAGGTTCTCTGCATCGTTCTGGATGCAACTTACATTTTTTATATCCTTTTTCTCTAGCTTGGGCCTGCATAATTGCAGCATCTCATAACAAAAATCCGAAGCTATTACCCGATTGTTTTTTGAAGCTTCTATTGCGACATCCCCCGTACCTGAACAGACATCAATAATATATCCTCGTGGAAGTTTTGATACAGCAAAGCGACGCCAGTATTTATCCTTTTCAAGGCTCAAGAGATGATTTAAAAAATCATACCTTTTGGAAATACCTGCGAACATATTCCGGACATATTCTTTTTTTTGCAATTGAGACATCATTACCTGCTGCTTCTATAATCCAATCGAAATCAATTTACCAAAACATATAACTTATCTTAATAGTAAGTAGGTTCTTATGATACATACAGAGAAAAACCCTGATAAGAAATCTGAAGTAATGCGCAGCATCCTCAATATCTCAAAAAGGCTTGCAAAGGATAATCAGGGAGCTTTTTTCGTAATTACTGATAGGAAGCAAATTGAAGGAAATTACCGCCTTCATTATCCTCAGATCCAGTTCGCGGGAAATTTACTCAGTAAGGGCATGGATGCTGTTGTTGAAAAACTTGCTACGCTTGACGGGGCCATGATATTTACCCCTGACGGGGAAATGGTTGCATACGGAGCAAGGATATTAAAATCCGAAACACTTCTTGGTTTCGGGACAAAACATGCAGCGGCCAGAGGGATTACGTTGTATGACGAGACGATCACGGCTGTTCTTGTCTCTGAAGAAACCGGATGGATAAAAATATTCCAGAAAGGCGAGATAGTACTTGAGACAGATGCAATAGATATCGAACCTTCCATACTTGATAAAGTCTCACGTTTCCTCACGAACCAGGATACTGCGCTTCTTGCAAGCGCGGGTATTGCCGCAGCGGCTCTTGGCACCGCCGGGCCTGTATTGATAATTGGCGGCGCATATATGATGATAAAGACCGCAGGCCAGATGATCTCCTCTGCATTAAACAAAGAGAAAAAATAAAATGTTGCATTTTACAAAACTTCACGGGAATGGAAATGATTTCATCCTGATCGATGAATATAATGAAAAAATCATCCGGGATAATAAAAAAGCCGGTTTTGCGTTAAAATACTGCGACCGCCGCTTTGGAATAGGAGCAGACGGTGTGCTTTTTCTCGGAAGATCCGATATAGCGGATATAAGGATGCAGATTTTCAATTCTGATGGCACACAAGCCGAGATGTGCGGCAATGGCGTGCGCTGTCTTGTGAAATATGCACTGGATAAAGGATATATCCAGGATAAAGCAAGTGTCCAAACGCTTGCGGGTGTTCTACCCGTAACTTCGCGGCAAGAGGAAGAGGAGAAAACGTGGATTTCGGTCAATATGGGAAAACCGCAATTCCAGAGGACACAAATACCAGCTAAAGGATCAGGGGAATTTCTCAATGTGGCTTTGCATGGATACGAAGTATCTGCGGTCAACACAGGAGTTCCACATGCAGTGATTTTTGTAGATTCACTTGATAATACCGAATTAATGTCCATAGCGCCGGATATCCGCTATGACCCGATCTTTCCGAAAGGAACTAATGTGAATTTCGTGCACGTTCATTCCCGTAATGAAATAACTATTCGCACTTATGAGCGGGGAGTTGAGGGTGAGACATTTTGCTGCGGCACTGGTTCAGTAGCCTCTGCAACAGTAGCATATCGCCTTGGAAAGACCGGAAAATCAGTTAAAGTGAATACGAAAGGCGGGGAATTGAGAATTACGCTGGATGATGAGGCCTATATGGAAGGAACTGCAGAACGCGTATTTGAAGGAAGATTGGAATTGAATTAAAGACAAATAATAGCTACATTAAAGTATTTTGGGACCTCCTATTGATATTTAAACATCCAAAGTCGGATATGAACCATGGTTCAAAAATGAACATGAAAAAAACAGCGAACTAATACGAACTGTTACGAACTCCGGTAGCATGAGTTCGTTTCAGTTCGTAAGAGTTAGTAAGAGTTAGTTGTTTATTTTTTTCATACCGGTACGCAAAGAACAATTATCCTGAACTTTGCGTCCTCTGCGGTAAACTATTTGGAAATACCTCACACCATTGAACTGAAAATCACTCTTGATACAATAGTCGTAACCGTGAACACCATGATCGATATGGGCAGGGTCTGTCCCAGATCGTACATGAATTGAGGCCTGTCATCGCCATACTCGATCCCGCCCGCAAACCTTGTAAGGATCATCACCAGTAAGATCATATATATTCCCACGACAAGCACGAAAATATCAGGAGGGACTGTCTGGGTCATCCCCGTTCCTGCTTCTTTCATAAAATCCCCGATGTTGTATTCGTCCGGCAAATTGCTGGTCTCCTTTGAAATATTTTGCAATATCTTCTGGATCACTTCGGAAAGAGCAAGAGTAACTCCTGCTATGAGCGGGGCAAATATAATAGCTGTTGACCTCATAGTGGAAGTAACATCATATAGCCCCCTCTTGATATTAGCCTCCACCTCCTGTAATTCCTTAAGGTGGTCTGCTAACTTTATGATCGCCATGCCTGCTGCCTCATGGCTTCTATGGACACTCTCGGTTAGAAGTTTCATCATCGTATGCACCCTGTCCGAATAAATATCCTTGAATGCCCCATATTCTTCGTTGAAAATAGCGCCATGTAATGTGGTCCGCATGCATGTGAGATTTTTTGCAATATCTGCAAAGGCTTCGCCAATTTTTGCCCCTTTCATCGTTTCTGATGTGTGCGCGAAGGCTTCTTCTGCTGACCGTCCTTCTGAGATCCTTCGACCAAGGATGAACATGGCATCAGCAAACTCATTCTCGATCTGTTTTATCCCATCTCGTATTTTCTTATAAGGTGTATATAGTCCGAGGCAATATATCGTGATCATCGCAGTTATTGCCCAAATGATCGGGAAAGTGGGTAAAACCAATCCAGCCATGGCTTCTTTTGATATAATATTGAAAGGATTGCCAAAATAAAGAAGAATATATCCTGAAAAACCCACTGTTGTTCCGATCAGCAATGTGACAGTAATTATAATTTTTCTTGTTGACCTGATATTTGAAAGGTCAGGATGTTTATCTGAAATATTCGGCGGTGAAAAAGTGGCAGGCCGCTGGAGTAAAATAAATTCCGAATATATAAAAGTAAAAAGAGGCAGTCCGATATTGTAGATCAATACAAGGGTTACCGTATCCATCCTTACGCCAACGATGCTTACAGCGGGTATCAATGCCACAAGAGCAAGAGGAATCAATATGAAAATAGAGTACAGGACATAAGTCGGGGTTTTAAGTTTAGCCGCAAATGCATCCATCATGGTTTTTGTCCCCTCAAGAACTATGTCAAGTGATTTGTTAAGGGTCATAATTCTCTGGGCTTCATCCGGTTCGCTTGTAGAACTTTTTACAAGGTGAAGCGAACGTTTGAAATATTCGCTGTTCTTACCCCACTGGTTTGCAAAATCGATAAGCGCTTCATCGATATTGCTATATACGCGAATATGGATGTCCCAGATAAGTTTCTTTAAGTCCCTTGCAAGGGGCCTGAATGAATTGTTAGCTGCAAAAATTATAGCTCTTTCCATATTGGGAACAAGCTTCATTGACATAACAATGTAACTCTGGATTTCCGGGATATCTCCAAGCGTGTGGATTTTTAAGAATTTTGCATGTATCTTGGGATACTCACTCAAGTAAATCATTACAATTATGGGAACAAGTGATGTAAAAACCGCCGCAAAAATTATTGAATTTCGTTCATACGTGGAAATGCTAAATAGAATAATATCAAGGCCAACTAATGAGATGAATAACAAAAGGCCGCCAGTATAGGAAAGTATGTGGGTTTCCCATGGCTCAAGTTCAAATCCGGAAAAATCTAATGCAGCAAAGAACTCATTACTTGCGGTTTTTTCGCTTTTTTTCCTGTATTCATCAAGATCCCTCACAAGCCAGCTAAAATGTTTCACGGAATAACGGCAGGCACGGCAATACAGGTTCTGGTTATCATCCATAAATTATCTTACCTGTTCTTCTCCACGAAATCATGGTACCATACCATCCACCTGTCATAAACACCATGGAAATCCACTTTTCCTTTATCATCCTGCATCTGTTCAAGGTAAAGACAAAAAGCATTGTTTGCCTTCATTACCATATCCGATTCCACAAACCTTGGATGCAGTTCGCCCACTTTTGCGATCGTTTCTTTGATCCTCGCCCGCACCTTTATATTAAGAGATGCTTCATCAACGCCCATACCCCATTTATGGGCGATCTTACTGACAAGTTCCGAACCTCCCCTGTCAAGCAAATCAGTCGCTACAAGCTTATCCTTGGCTGCATCAAATACCATTATATCATTAAAAATATCATCTGCATCCGGATGTTCTTCCCATTCTCCCCCTGTTACTTCGGCTATTTCCACAACTCTTTTTTTCTTCTTCATTGTGCCGCTGATCCTCACATTCTGCGCTACAATGACAGCATCCGTCGACCTGAATGATGGCGCAGGTACTCCAAGGCTGTTGACAATGCGTTCATATACTGCCCTTGTGGATGCGCCATGGATCGTGCCTATAACTGAATTTCCAGAGGCTCCTACCTGCATTGCTTCGTATAATACTTTTACTTCAGGACCTCTCACTTCACCAAGTACAAGGGTGGCATTTCCCATCCGCAGGGCTGCGCGAAGCGCTGTTTCGGGATTGACCTCGATGTTCGTTCCACCTATTGCAGACTTTGTATTCATTGCCTGTATCTTGCAGCCAAGTTTTTGCAGATTTTCAATAGGAAGCTCAGGAGTGTCTTCAATAGTCAGGATCCTGTATTTCTGGGGGATCTCAAGAAGCAAAGCGCAAAGGAGGGATGTTTTTCCTGAACCGACACCACCGGCTACAAGGACAGAAGACTGGCCATCCATAAGGAAACTCAATAAACCAGCAGCAAGCGGAGTGATCGAGCCTGTGTTTATCAGTTTCGGAAGTGTCCATGGATTTCGTGCATGTTTCCGGAATGCATATGCCAATCCGCCTGATGATAGCGGGTCTCCGATCACCGACACTCTTGTCTTGAACTCCGGAAGATCCATATCAAGGATGGGATTTGCTTCCCCGAATGGTCTTCCGCTTATCGCCCTGAACCGCGTTATCATGGAATCGATATCATCCTGGGATAAATAGATATTTGAAAAACATTCTTCGCCATCAACTACGACATGGATGGGATTTATGTCAGCCGGTGAATTTACATATACATCAGTAACGCGTTCATCAGAAAGCACATCTTCCAGTATGCCCAAACCGGTTGTGTATTTTGCAAGTATATCTGATAAAACGTTTATTTCATCCGGGGTAAGTTTTAAATCCTTCTCTCTGGCCTCCTCTGAAATCATTTGTGTTCCAAGCCGTTCAAAATAATCCCTTGAATTAGCGGATTCTGAAAAATTGATATCCTTTGGCCTGTGCCTCATTAGTTTTTTCCGGACTGATTCAATAATTTCCAATTCTATCGGGCGCATGTTATCATATTCCGGGGGAATCGTAAAATACAGGCTCTCCGGCCTATCAGTAAGCGTGTAGATAGTTATTGGCAGGATCCTTCCACAAGCTCTTTGAACGTCATACCTTTCAAGAAATTCAGTATTTGATGGCGGGGCTGTGTATATCCTTGTGGTGGAAAAACCCGGCCTGACGAGTGATTTAATAATATTCCTGTAATATTCCGGACTTTCCACTTCACCTTTTATCCGGTCTGCAAGCGTTGGCACAGTGAATATCATTTTTTCTAATAATGATATAAAATTGGATTCGATACTAACTTTCGCATTTGATTTTTGAAGTGTCTTGATTTTTCCTATTATTTCCGAATATGCTTTTACCGGGTCGGAAGTACTTGCATTTATGATTGAAAGCAGCCATTCTTTCTGAATTGTATATTGTTCGCCTTGCGTCTCGAATTCCGAATTTTTATATTCATGGATATTATTAATGAATCGAGCCAGAAGATATAGGAAATCCAGGTTTTCCATTTCATAGTCCCGGTCAAAAAGATGGGAGAGCACAAGGCGATTTGCTGCGGGTTCGGAGTTAAGGATCCGGAAAATATATTCCCTGCAGGTCGGATCTGTGATGGATGATGAACCCGACTTGCAGTTCTTGCAGTCAAGAATGATTACACGCTGGTGTTTATATTTCCTAACCTTATAAGAACAAATTCTCTCTTCATCTTTCTTTTTACCGGTCAATGACTTTAGCGCATCAACTATTGACGCAGTATGCAGAGCCATTTTCCTGTTGATTTGTTTTGTGTCCATTTTTAATTAAATATAATATTTTATTCCACCCAATCGGGAATAATCACTGTAAATCCCATGATTACTTAAATTTATCCAATCTTCAGTATAATAATTATTACTATTATAATAATATAAATTAGAATTATTATGATTATAATAAGTATTTGTTACATAAAATAATAAGATAAATATTAAATAGTTTGTGCAGCATTTACCAATTTCTTTAATGGACTTAAAAATGAATTCAGAAGACAAAATAATCTCACAGGATCTTCGAAACTCAGGTGTCACCCATAAACAATACGTGATCGGAAGGAGAGATATGGATACTGACACAGGCACTTTGAACGTGGGGAGATACCTCGCTCTTGATAAGTCCATGGGATCAAAAGTCCAGATGGATGCGTTAAGACCACATGCCATTCTTATTTGCGGTAAACGCGGATATGGAAAGTCCTATACGATGGGAACATTGATAGAAGAACTTGCAGCACTACCGGATAATGTGAATATTGCAGCTCTTGTTATTGATACGATGGGAATTTTCTGGACCATGCGCCACCCAAATACCAAGGAAAAGGATATTTTATCAAAATGGGGTTTTTCTCCTGTGGATACCGACATAGATTTGTATGTTCCTGAAGGAAGCATTGGGCATTATGAAAAAATGCATATTGATGTAAAGCCATTTTCAATTCCTCCATCAGAACTTTCAGGGTATGACTGGTGTTCCTTATTTGGCCTTGACCCGATAAGCCCGATGGGTGTTTTCATAATGAAAACAATTGAAGATATCAAGGAAAACACGCAGGAAATCTCTTTGAAGACGATCATGGATTTTGTAAAAAAGGATAAAGAACAGGATACGACTTTGCGAAATGCCGCTAATAACTATTTTCGCTCGGCAATTTCGTGGGGAATATTTCATGAAAAAGGGATCATTTTTTCCGATATTATCCGGAAAGGAAAGGTGATCGTTCTTGACCTCAGCTCGATTGACAACCAGAATATCAAGGCCATTGCTGTTAAGATCCTTGGCTCTAAAATTTATCATGAAAGTATAATATCAAGGCGAATTTATGAACAAAGGAAAATGGGAGAAAGTCCGGATGAAGAAGGCATTCCCATGGTCTGGATGTTCGTAGATGAGGCGCATTTATTTTTACCCCGTGATGCCAGAACGCCTGCAACAGATATACTTGTGACTGAATGGCTAAGGCAGGGAAGACAACCCGGTCTTTCTATAATTTTTGCAACACAGAGGCCAGCTGCGCTTCACCCCGATGTCATGTCACAAAGTGATATTATAATCTGCCATCGCCTTACAGCACAGGATGATATAACCGCTCTTGAAGCTGTTCGTCCTACATATATGCGAGAAGGAATAGGTGATTCCCTGAAAAAGATGGGGACTGAAAAAGGAGTGGCATTCATAGTTGATGATAATTCCGAGTCAGCTCATGTTGTCCGTATGCGCCCCAGGAAAAGCTGGCATGGTGGTGACGAGCCAAGCGCACTTCTGAAATAAGGGCACTGGTTGAAAAGTAAAAAAAATAAGATTGTTTGTTTATGGGTGGATTTTAGATTTTACTGTAAATACTATAATCCAGATGTGGCGCAGTTTTCCTGCAAATATGCTCAATAAACCGCTCAGCTTCTTGTTTTGATGCGAACCCTGTTGCCATTCCTCTATCCCATTCAACGATGATTCCTGTTCTAGAATTTTTTGACATATAACCCTTCCTCACAATTGTTATTTAATAGCGTATAATCCTTCAAGATATTTAAATTTATCTAAACGAAATTATAATAATAGTAATGATTATTATCGGATTGTTTTTAGATATTTACGGGCTCGCTGGGATTTGAACCCAGGTCCTAGGCTCCGGAGGCCCAAGTACTATCCGGACTATACTACGAGCCCAATATGGTTTTATGCCTCAACATGGAAAAACGATATCAATAATAATAAGTTTGAAATGTTTCTCCTTGTCCAGCGCTAATAAAGTAATACTACTATAAATAAACCCGGTTAGATACATTATGGTTTTAAACTTGCAGGACAATAAAAACCCGTGAATTTCAGGACAAAGGAATTTTTAAGAAAAAAGTTTGCAGATTATTACATGAACTCCCAACTTGATCTGCCTTATGATTTCATAAGGCGCGAATGGGGTTTTATATTCTTTGATGAACTTCCTGAAGTCGTGATGCGCCGCCACAAAGCTTTTTCCAGGGAAAACGAAGCGCTTGATTATATTCGCGGGATGGTTCCGGCGCATGCGTACCATTCTGCTGCATATTATGAATTCCCCGGCGCTGGCACCATGAAAGAGAAAAAATGGCAGGGAGCTGACCTGATCTTTGATCTTGATGCAGATCATTTACCCGGGAAGGCAAGATCGTATGCGGAAATGCTTTCCAATGTGAAATCCGAAACCGGGAAGCTCCTTGACTTTCTCCTTGAGGACTTTGGCTTTTCCGAAAATTATGTAAGCATAGTATTTTCAGGAGGTCGCGGGTACCATATCCATGTGCATGACCCGAAGGTGCTGGCACTTGAAAGCGCCGAAAGGAGGGAAATCGTAGACTATGTGAGCGGAACCGGATTGAGTGTCGATTTTTTGTTCAGGCCTGCAAAGCATAAGGTCTATGATGATGGGAAATTTAAGAAAAAAGAATTGGATACATCAAGGAAGATAACCTCTTTTGAAGAAGGATCTGGTGGATTCGGCTGGGGAAAACGGATCAGCAAATACCTTGTTCAATTCTTGAAGGATATTTCAATTAAAGATGAAATTGAGGCTCAGGATCAAATTGCACAGCTGATGAGGAATTATTATTTGAATAAACCGAATTATGATACGATCGCGGAAGATATTGCCGATCAAATAATTTATATGAAGAAGGAAAATCCCAAAATCGGAATAGAAAAAATAGCGCAGGAAGTTGGAATCCATAAAAATAAGGTCAAGAACTTCTTAATGAAGAATGATCTATTGGATTATAAACGAGAGGCAACAATAATATTCAAGAACATAAGAAATATATCAAATAGTCCCGAAACATTAGAACGGATCGAAAATCAGGGGATAATAAATGATTCTTTTATATTTGACGCAATTGTCCAGAAGGCGATCGAAGAAAATAGTATCAGTCTTGGCAGCGCACACACAGACGAACCCGTTACAGCAGATATCAGGCGCCTCATAAGGCTGCCTTCCTCTCTTCACGGCGGTTCAGGGATGCGGGTCGTGCCATTGTCTCTGTCTGAATTCAAAAATTTTGAGCCTCTTAATGATGCCGTGGTATTCAGTGAAGAGATGATAGACATTGAGGTTATCCCACCTCTTCGTCCCCAGAATTCAAAAGTTGAAATGAAAGGAAAAAGCTTTACAGTTACAGAAGGTAAGAACACCCTGCCAGAATATGCGGCAATATATCTAATGTGCCGTGGAGCTGCTGAATATGTCAGAAAAACCTGAAAAATCCCGGATAAATCTTGAGAACATACTGAAAGTAGAAAGAGAGGAGCGAAAGAAACTTGTTCCTCTTGAGCATGATTTTTACGGGAATATCGTCCAACAGATCCAGGACCTTGAAGATGAAAAACGCAAGATCAATGATCAGTACAGTACAAAGCATGCCATTATCGAGGATGAACAAAAAACGGTCAAAAATGCTATCGAGAGCATAATATATAAGCGGACGACCAAAATAATCAATGAAGCAAGGTATAATGCAGAAATGTCCCTTCATGAGATTTCAAGACAGAAGGAAAAACAAAACCTTGATTCCATGACCGGTGAAGAAAGGATATTTTATAACAGGCTTCTTGAAGTGATGACGGAATGGAGAAGTGAAATAGTAAACAGTATATTCAAACGAGAGAAGCCTGCCCATCATAAGCC
This sequence comes from Candidatus Methanoperedens sp., assembly GCA_049301735.1. GTDB lineage: Archaea > Halobacteriota > Methanosarcinia > Methanosarcinales > Methanoperedenaceae > Methanoperedens. The sequence goes on along the minus strand of JBAQLI010000071.1, from coordinate 9,321 downwards.
TGAAGTGTTACAGCAGGAAGATAAGTTACCCGAAACACTTTCCGCAGAAAAAAGCGATATAAGTAAAGAACTTCCGGAGAAAAACGATATAAGTAAACAACCCCCGGAAAAAAATGATATAAGTAAAGAGCTTCCAGACAAAAAGGATATAAGTAAAGAATACATTGTGGTGCGTCTGCTAAAAGACATTCCAACATTTGTAGGAGTCGATGGACGCAATTATACCCTGGCAAAGGAAGATGTTGCTGTGTTATCGACGGTGAATGCTAAAGCATTGATCAATCGCAAAGCAGCCATTCAGATCATGGTTAAAAGGTGATTCTCATGAAAATACCCAAAAACTTCAATACATATTGTCCGTCATGCAAGACCCATACACCGCATGTAGTGGAAAGAGTAAAAAAGGGGCAAGCATCGACATTGACAAGAATAGTCCGGCAAAAGGCCAGGCATACAGGGATCGGAAATTCAGGCAAATTCTCAAAAGTACCCGGAGGGGACAAGCCCACAAAGCGTATTAACCTAAGATACAGATGCAAAACCTGTAAGAAAGCACATCAGAAACCCAAATGTTTCAGGTCAGGGAAATTCGAGATCGTGGAGTCTTAATTATGGAACCAAAAAGCAGATTTTTAAAAGTAAAATGTAACGACTGTGAGAATGAGCAGGTCATTTTCGGATGCGCAAGCACTCCCGTGACCTGTCTTGTATGCAATAGGACACTTTCCGAACCAACAGGTGGTAAAGCATTCGTAAAAACACAGATCATAGAGGTTCTTGAGTGATGGAAAGAAGCGGATGGCCCGATGAAGGTGACAATGTTGTATGCAGCGTTAAGAGGGTTACCGATTTTGGGGCTTTCGTAGAACTTGATGAATACGGACATAAAGAAGGATTGATCCATATCTCGGATGTGGCTTCCGGCTGGGTCAAGTACATTAGGGACCATGTGAGGGAAGGCCAGAAGATAGTCTGCAAAGTACTCTATGTTGATACAGCAAAGCATCATATCGACCTTTCGCTCAAGGATGTAAACGAGCACCAGCGCCGTGAAAAGATCCAGCAATGGAAGAATGAACAGAAAGCGGAGAAATGGATCGAATATGTTGCCAAGACCGCTAAAATAAGTAAAGATGATCTTCCTGTATTAACAGACCTTTTCTATTCCAAATTTGGCAGTGTATATGCAGCATTTGAAAATTCAAGATCGGAAGGTGCATCGATCCTTATAAAAGTTGGAGTGGGAAAAGAAGTTGCTGATGCGATCACAAAAGTCGCGAATGATAACCTGAAAAAACCACAGGTTGATATATCAGGTTATATAGACCTGACATGCTATCTCCCTGATGGGATAGAATATATACGCAAAGCCCTTATCGCCGCAAATAAAGTCAACGATAATGATATAAAGGTAGATATTAGTTATGTGGGCGCACCCAGGTACAGGATCCATGTTATAGCGCCTGATTATAAGAAGGCTGAAGGCGTACTTAAGAATGCAGCGCAATCGGCTATCAAGATAATAGAAAAAGCAGGTGGAAACGGTGAGTTCCACAGGCATAGTGAACAAAAAGCCGGCTCGTAGTATCAAAAACTGCACCTATGGTATCAAAGATCAGAAAATGCAAATGCGGGAGATACACGCTCAAGGAAATTTGTCCCCTGTGTGGCTCCCCGACAAAATATTCTCGCCCTGCTCGATTTTCTCTTGAAGACAGATACGGGAAATACAGACGGATAACCAAGAAAACAGAATCATGATCAAGACAACAATCTTACGGACAAAAAAACCCAGACTCAAAGACCCTATACTTATCGAAGGGCTTCCCGGGGTCGGGCATGTGGGGAAACTTGTGGCTGAACATATGATCGAGGAACTGGGCGCAAAAAAAATAATGGAAATTTACTCCCCGCATCTGCCCCCTCAGGTCATTGTTGAAGACGATGGTACTATCAGGCTTGTAAAAAATGAATTATATGCATATAAATCAAAAGGTAAAAATGATATATTAATACTCATTGGGGACCACCAGAGCGCCACGAACGAAGGACATTATGAATTGACTGGTGTATTCCTTGATATAGCAGAAGAATTCAAGGTAAAGCGAATTTATGCCCTTGGAGGATATGGTGTTGGCCAGCTCGTTGAGACTGAAGCAGTTCTTGGGGCAGCTAACAATATTAAACTTGTTAAGGAATTGAAAGGATACGGTGTTGAATTCAAGCCCAATGAACCCGGCGGCGGTATTGTGGGAGCATCAGGATTACTCCTCGGTCTTGGGGAATTGCGCGGTATTGATGCGGCCTGCCTCATGGGTGTAACATCAGGATATCTTGTTGATCCTAAAAGCGCCCAGGCCGTTCTTAAAGTTCTTTGCAAGATCCTTGAAATAGAAGTTGATATGGCAGCCCTGGAAGAAAGGGCCTCGGAAATGGAAAAGATAGTCGCAAAACTGCGGGAAATGGAGCAAGGACAAATGCCTGCTTCAACCGATGAGGATTTAAGATATATAGGTTAAATTTTTTTTAAAAATAGTATTGATGGCTTATAGCCATCACTTCACTGATCTATTCGACCTTAAGGGGTGTTTTCTTCTTGATCTCGGTCTTGGGCATTTTGATCTCAAGAATCCCATTATTATAAGTTGCTTTTGAGTTCTCAGGATCCACCGGCGACGGCAAGGAAATTGCCCTATAGTAACTGCCGCTTCGTCTTTCTCTGTAAATATAACCCTTTTCTTCCTTCTTTTCTTCTTGTTTTGTCTCGGCCGATATCTCAAGCCTGTCCTCTGTGACATTGATATTGATATCCTGCTTTTCAAGACCTGGCATCTCTGCTGTTGCGGTTATTTCTTTATCGTTTTCCACCACATCTATAAAAGGTTCACGATTTTCTGCAGGAACAATAGCGCCGCGTTCTCCCGATGGTAATAAACGCCTTGATGTTGGTCTTCCCCAGAAGTTCTCAAACATCCGGTTCATAGTTTCTTCAAATTTTCTAAAATCATCCCATGATTCTACCATTACTAACTACCTCCAATAGTATTTCTGTAAATGATAATACTTAAGTTTAACGCCGTCATCTATTTGAGTATACCTGCCAATTCAAAATATGTGAACACCGAACACAGGATAAAACTTTTTGGTATTTGCGGAAGCCCGAAAAAAGGCGCAACTGATTACATTGTGCAGGAAGCCTTAAAATTCGCAAAAGAAAAATATAACGTTGAGACCGAATATTTTTCTGCTATGGGTAAAAAAATGAACTTCTGCATCCATTGCGATTACTGCATACGCGAGAAAAAAGGATGTATCCATAAAGATGATCTGCAGGAAGTTTATGAAAAACTCAAATGGGCTGATGCTATCATAATAGGGACACCAGTATATCAGGGATCGGTCAGCGGACAAACCAAAGTCATAATGGACAGGTGCAGGGCACTTGCCGCCCAGGACTCATATTTTATCCTTAACAAACCCGGGGCCGCTTTTGCTGTTGGAGGCGACCGCATTGGCGGGCAGGAACCATCGATCCGGACGATACTGGACTTTTATATAATCAATGAGGCAATTCCAGTCGGAGGCGGGTCATTCGGGGCAAATCTTGGTGGAGCGTTCTGGTCAAAGGACAAAGGAGCAGAAGGTGCAAAAGAAGACGAGGAAGGATTAAAGAGCATGCGTAAAACAATGATTCGTTTGATCAAATTGGCTTCAATTTTGAATAATAAAAAATTCAATGAAAATAATTTAAAATAATATTGGGATATATTAAAGTATAAAAAGAACAATATCCACCCGAACGTATGGGTATGAAGAGCCTATTGTGTAATCTGCAGCAAGAAAAGTAGGGGTACCATTAACATGGTAACTAAAGATATCTCGGAAAAAAAGAAACTTGAAATCAACCTGAAAGATTCAGAAGCAAAATATCGCGACCTGTTTGAGAATGCAGATGACCCCATGTACACAATCGATACCCAAGGTTTCATCAAGACAATAAACAAAGCAGGATTGGAAATATTGGGGGGGATGGTAGAAAATATCATAGGTTCTCATATTTCAAGATGGCTAACTCCCGAAAGCATGAGATCTTCGCAGGCAGTTTTGAAGAAACAAATATCGGGAGAACCGTGGGATTCACCTGTGCTTATTGAAGTTGTAGGTAGTGATGGAACACATAAATGGGGTGAAGCCAGGACAAGAATATTGAAGGAAGGCAATGTAATCACCGGAATCCATGGCGTAGTAAGAGATATTACTGAAAAAATAAGACTGGAGCATCAGCTCAAAGAATCAGAAGCAAAATACCGCGACCTTTTTGAGAATGCAGATGACCCTATGTACACAATTGACATGAATGGTATATTCCAATCAATTAATAACGCTGGTTGTAAGATACTTGAAGCCAGGAAAGAAGAGATAATAGGTACCCATATTGTCAATTGGCTCACTCCTGAAAGTCTCGAATCAGCAAAGCAAAGGATTAAAAAACATTTGTCAAGTGTATCTATTGAAGAACCGGTAATATATGAACTGGTCTGCAATAATGGGGAGCACCGATGGGCTGAGATAAGAACACGTCCCATCAAAGAAGGAAACAGGATTACCGGAATCCATGGCATAGGACGCGATATAACTGAGAAAATAAAATTGGAACAAAAGCTCAAGGATTATCGTGTAAAACTGGAAAGATCCTATGAGGAATTGTTAGAAGCAGACACTGTCAAAACTGAATTCATATCAAATATCACTCATGAATTATTGACACCACTTACCTCCATAAGGGGTTTTGTGGAATTGCTTGATGATGAAACAATGGGCAAGGTCAATGCAGAGCAAAAAAAGAGCCTTGAAATAATACTTCGTAATTCTGACCGGTTGATTAAGCTTATAAAAGAATTACTGGATACTTCAAATCTGGAAAATAATAAGCTTGGATTGCAGTTCGGGATTGTTTCCTTAAACAGTATTCTTTCAAAAACAATTCAGGATATCCATCCACAGGCTAATGATAAACAAATTATGATCATCAAGGATATTCAACAACTTCCTGAAATCTGGGGAGATGAAGAAAGACTGGTACAGGTCATAATGAATTTATTTACAAATGCAATAAAATTTACACCTCATACAGGAAAAATCACAATTAAAGCAAAAGAAGATATTGAACATGTCAAAATCAGTATTTCAGATACTGGTATTGGTATTCCTGCTGATAAATTAAATAGCATATTTGAAAGATTCTACCAGGTGGACGGGTCAGCAAAAAGGAAATACGGCGGCGCGGGACTCGGGCTTTCCATTTGCAGAAGCATAATAGATAAACACTATGGAAAAATATGGGCACAAAGTGACGGCAAGGGAAGTACTTTTCATATAGTCCTGCCAAAATTAAAATATAAAGAAGGAGAAAATAATGTTTGATCCGGGGATCGAAGCCGGGAGGATATGGGCTTCTTTTTATAAAAGCTGGATAATAGCAAAACGAAATTTCTTCACCATTTTTGAGGTGATATTCTGGCCATTTATCGGTCTTATGTCTATTGGTCTTATGGCAACATTTTTTTCAATGGCACAAACCACTATATCTTTTCTCCTGATAGGTGCGATCGCTCTATCCATCATCCAGGTATGCCAGATAGATATCGCATATGTGATGCTTTTTGATATGTGGAGCAAGAGCGTGAAACACACATTCATGGCGCCAGTCAGGGGCTTTCACCTCATAATCGGCTCGCTTCTTTTTGGTATTCTTCGAAGCACGCTTGTCTTTGTTATCCTTATGGTACTGTCCTTCTATTTTTTCAGCTTTGATTTTCTCGTTGCCGGAATCTGGCCGACCATGGTTTTTTTGGGCGGGCTTTTCCTGACCTCAGCCTCGATCGGGATTCTTGTTTGTATTTCAATTCTCAGATTCGGACAGCGTGCTGAGGTGGTAGCCTGGACATTTACAGGTATAATGATGTTCATTTGCGGGATCTATTATCCGGTTTCTATGCTTCCGCCGGCAATACAGATAATAGCAAAAGCGATTCCTCTTACTTATTTTCTTGAATACATGAGATCTTTTTACGGATATGGGGAAGCAAATGTAATGTTTGGTTTCGGGCTGGGATTTTTTTATTTCATTATTGGCATGATAATTCTTGACGCGGCCATTATTAATGCAAGACGTTCCGGAATGCTTCTGAGGTTATCGGAATGAACAGTGAACTACGCAACCCTAAACTTAGGGTTACACACATGCTGGGGTAACATAGAATTCCTACCGCAAAGGTCGCAAAAGATATTGCTGCTACGCTTTGCGAACTTTACGTCCTTTGCGGTGAATAAAATTTTACAGGGTTCATGGATGAACCCCAAGATGTCATTGGATACTAAGGGCTTGAGTCATTGTGTCTCTACCCGGACTACTCAGGCAGGCTTGAAATCCCGTAGTTCCTATGATACTATTTGATCTACCCAGGATGTTTGCACCATGATCCCTATCCGGATTTCCTGACAATTACTTTTTTTGGATAGGTATTACAATTACAAAGGTATGATTCATCTAAAGCTCTCTAAAGGCTAAGTGTTCTCTACCCCTTGACCCAACGTTATAAGAATTTTATTTATGACTCAGTATCTTTTTATTATAATACTTTTCATATTCGCTGATCAAAACATCTGCATATTCATTCCATGACCCGTCTGGCACGAAATTATAATCTGAAAGTTCCCTGACAAGTTCAATTCTTTCGATCTCTTCGGGTTTTTTCTTTCCCTGGTATATTTTTTCAAATACCTCACCAACAAATATAAGACCGATCTGCGCATCCCCTATGCGTACCAGGGTTGTTCTGTCATTATTTGATTGACGATATATCCTTCCCATTTAGATTACCTCCTTTAATTTCTACCAGAATTTGATTTGAACTGTTAAACATTTTATTGAAATATTATCATCCCCCTGTCCAAACACCCGCGCAGTTATTTCAGTTACCGCATTCTCACCCATTTTAACCGAATAATCGATCTCAAGTAATGGCATAGCATCCTCCCCGTCAGCTAATATTTTTTGTTCCTTTCCTATTCTATATTATTGACCTCATATATAGTAACTTTTCGGTATAATACTGCTATCTTATTATTGATTAACCCCTGAGAGGATAAATGAATGCCAAAAAACCCTCCTCTCGAACAGGATAGAATACAGGCAATTGATTTTATAAGAGGTATTGATATCATATTTATGGTTTTATTTAACTATTCTATCACTCTGGATTATTTTAATTTGATAAGGATACCCTCTTTATACCGCTATATCTTTCCTGTTTCTATCGCTTCTATTTTTATTTTCATATCAGGTGTTGCAGCTTATATAAGCTATCAAAAACAAAAGGAAAAATTAACCCGGAAGTATTTCATACGGGGAATAAAGCTTCTTTTTTATGCAATATTAATAACCTTATTCACTTATGTTTTTGTACCCCGGAATACGATATTTTTCGGGATACTGCATTTCTTTGCAGTTACCTCTTTTCTCATACCTATTTTTATAAAGTATAATAAGCTGAACCTGATTGCTGGTTTATTGTTTATTCTGTCTGGCGTTTATTTGCAGCAACAAACGTTCGGTTTTTCATACCTCTTTTGGCTTGGTTTCATTCCTGAAAACTTTTCCACATTCGATTATTTTCCTATGATACCATGGCTGGGCGTCATTTTACTGGGTGTTTATTACGGGAAATATATAGCTGCAAAAACGCAAAAAATTAAGTTTAATAGCAATTTTTCAAGTATATTCAAGTTTTTGGGTAAACATTCATTAACTGTTTATTTAATTCACCAGCCTCTACTTATTCTCCTCTTAATCGTTTTTGGGTTCAAACTATTTTAGCTCCTCAATTAAAATGAAATATTTACGTTAAAATTAGAGCGCTACGAAAAAATTTATTACATGTAAATGAATCTATGACTAGATGAAAGATACAATTATTTCATTATCGCGAAAAAACAGGACAAACAATTTTTTGAAAAATAAGATCGAGTTAAAATGCAAATGTGGATTTTCCGAAAAAATTACTTATTATGATTTTCTATCAGGCGGGGAATTTGATATCGGACAGACCACCCAGATGGTCAGCACATATATTTCCGAATCTATATATGATGAAACGATCCGGGTAACTCCCCTGAATTTATCAAAGAAATGTCCAATATGCGGTGAAGAAATTAGAGCAGTTTTCCCGATCTCAATTGAAAATCTTATTCCGATGTTGCAGATGGCGCCTCCTGATCCTCTTATGTATGGGTGATAAAATGGATACGATAGAAGCAATAAAATCAAGACGCAGTGTACGTGGATTTACTGATGAAAATGTGAGTGATGAGATTATCACGCAAATCCTGGAGGCCGGGAGATGGGCACCGTCAGGTTTGAACAACCAGGCATGGCGATTTATTATAGTACGTGAGTCTGGAACAAAGGTCGCATTATCAAATCTTACCAAATATGGCCCTACTATTAAAAAAGCACCCCTTTTGATAGTCGTTTTCCTGGACAAAGACCACATGTACCAGTATGTAAAAGATGTACAATCAATAGGCGCATGTATCCAGAATATGCTCCTTGCAACTCATTCCATGGGACTTGGGGGAGTATGGCTCGGCGAGATACTGGAGAATAAGGAAAAGGTCAATAAAGTCCTTGAAGCTCCGGATTCATTTGAATTAATGGCTGTAGTCGCCCTGGGGCATCCTGTTGATAAGAAAAGGCTTTCAGAAAGGAAAGAACTTGATCAACTTATTTTCCGGGAATAATTCGGAAAAAGCTGGTAAAGCTTATCGTTTTTATTCAATCAATATCGTATGATGATGATGATGATAATTACAATTATATAATTATGGGTTAATAATATATACCATAGGAATTATTTACATATTGTTGACGATTAATTGAATAATCGCTGACATAAAAGGAGGAATAAAATGATAGTTTCACCATACTGCCAAAAACATGATATGGCCATAAGACTTCTAACGATTTCACATTGTGAAAAGCGGCAAGATGAAGATTGCGAAGCCGGTCAGTGTGAACATTTTGGAATGCGGTTTTATTCCAAAAATGGTTTTTGAACTTTAAATTTAAACCATTTTTTGTTTTTTGTTATTTATTTTAGGAATGTATAGTTAAAAACTATCGGACTTTGCGATCTGATATGAAAAAAATTAACAACTAACACGTACGAACTGAAACGAACTCACGCTATCCGGAGTTCGTTTCAGTTTGTATTAGTTCGTTGTTTTTTTCATGTTCATTTATGAACCACAGTTAATGGC
>JBAQLI010000070.1:0-3412 GCA_049301735.1 Candidatus Methanoperedens sp. | reverse complement strand
GGGCAACAGGTTCATCTACGGGAACGGATCCCAAACGCAATGTTTGTTACCCTCTCGACCTACTTTTATGCAGGTACAAGAATGCTTAAATTATTCTCGCAAGGATGTTGTATATACGAACGCGGATGAATGCAGATTAACTGCTAAGCTTTCCGAAAATCATATGAAATCTCGGTTATAATATAAATTATTACATGCAAAATATAAAATTCCGGCGCGCCCTAAAATCACGCTACGTATCTGCGTTTATTTGCGTTCATCTGCGGCTAATTTACCAGATACATCCACCAAATCAAAAATCAGCGCGCTCGAAAGAATACTGATCTCTTATCAATCTCAGGACATCAAATGTAATCACATTGAGATGTTCCGCTGTTTGCGGTGTCGCCCAACTTCCGGGCACGCCATCAGGAATGCGGCTGGAAGAAGCACTGGAGGCGGAGCTGGGCGAAAGTCTGAATTTTGCGTATTTAATCCGCGCTCATTCGCATCATCCGCGCAATCTATGTCCCAAATCATTTGCCACTGTTTAGATAAATCAAATCGCACTCAGATTAAGCAGATTACTCTTTCCCGCTGGTATTGCAATGGAATTAGGAATTGGATTTATTGTGAGCATGGTAAAAGTAACACGAATTGACACAGATTCGGCGGATATGCACTGTGGTTTTGAATTTGAAAAAAACAAAGTCTAAAAAGGATTAACTAACTTTATATGCATCGATATCTATATTAAAAAGAAATTATGGTTAATAAACAACCAGTAGCATTTCTGAGTTATGTCCATTCTGATGACGAGCATGAAAATGGAGGTTTGACCCAGTTTTGCAAACGCCTGAGTGCAGAAGTAAAAATGCAGACGGGGGAGGAGTTTCCTATCTTTCAGGATCGCAATGATATCACGTGGGGTCAAAACTGGAAGGAGCGAATTGAAAATACACTGGATGGAGTTACATTCCTTATCCCCATTATCACCCCAAGCTTCTTTAAGAGCACACCTTGCCGCGATGAATTCAAACGCTTTATAGAACGTGAAAAAAAACTTAATCGAAATGATCTAATACTTCCGGTTTATTACTTAAGCAGTGACTTCATTGAGATTAAAGAAAAGTATGCTGATGATGAGATTGCCACAATAATTGCTTCAAGGCAGTATGTGGATTGGCGGAATATTAGATTTGTGCTACCGACTGCACCAGAATATGGCAAAAGATTAGCAGAAATAGCGATTCAAATAAAAAAATCTCTTGAGCGTGTGCAACAGAAAGTTATAACGCCTGAACCCAAGAAAGTCGAGGCAGACACAAATTCGAAAATATCTGAATCAATAAGTTTAAGAGAAAAGTCAATAAGTATTAAATCAACTTCTTCTGACCCAATATTTAATGTTCCTTCAAAAAATATATTTTTCACAGGTCGTGAAAAACAGATCGAACAATTGCATGGGGTGCTCAAATTGGATGGAGCTATGGCACTGTCGCAACCTCAAGCGATAAGTGGACTTGGCGGAATAGGAAAAACGCAAACAGCCATTGAATATGCATATAAATACAAAGATGAATACAAGGCGGTTTTTTGGGTAAATGCAGATTCCAAGGAATCTATAATCTCAAGCTTTGTAAAAATTGCTGGTTTATTGAATTTACCAGTTAAAGATGATAAAGAGCAAGAGCTTATAGCTGACTCTGTAAAACACTGGCTTGGAATGAATAGTCGCTGGTTATTGATTTTTGATAATGCTGATGACCCGAAACTTGTTGAGAAATATTTCCCATTCCAATCAAAAGGGCATATAATACTAACATCACGTGCTCAAATATTTGCGAATCTTCACATAATGAAGCCTCTGAAAATGGATGAAATGTCACCGGATGAAAGTAAACAGTTTTTACTTAGAAGAACCGGGCGAAATGACATTCCTCTTAATCAAATTGAAACTGATGCAATTGAACAACTTGGGAAGGAATTGGATTATTTTCCTCTGGCTTTAGAACAAGCAGGGGCTTTCATCCATGAAAAAAGTTCAGGTTTTAATGACTATTTAATTAGTTATCGTAATAGGGGCTTAGAGTTGCTTGAAGAAAAGAAGTCTGATAGTTATCCGAAATCAATAGCTACTACATGGTCTTTAAATTTTGAGCAAGTAAAGCAGACTTCTAATGCTTCTATTGATTTATTATATGTCAGTGCTTTTCTGAGCCCTTATGGTATTCCACTTGAGCTAATTGCTCATGGGGCGAAAGAACTTGGTCCAGCACTATCCACTTCGCTTACTGATGTTGAATCGGATCCGGTGTCACTTAATAAAGTACTTGAACCACTTTCAAAATTTTCATTGATAAGCCTTGACCCGGTTCATCACACATACAGCATTCACCGCATGGTTCAGGCAGTGCTAAAAGATAAAATGGATAGTGATACCAGACGCCAGTGGACAGAACGTACAATAAAAGCTGTAGATAAAGCGTTTCCTGATGTGGAGTTTAAAGCATGGAATGTATGTGAGATAATGATACCACATGCTAAATTCTGTTTAGAACTAATCCAGAAATCAAACTTTGAATTCCAGGAAGCTGCAAGATTGCTCAATAAAGCCGGGAAATACTTGAGAGAACGTGCACTTTTCGGAGAAGCAAAGCAATTTTTTGAACAGGCGTTAGATATCAGGAAAAAGATTCTGGCAACTGATCATCCAGATTTGGCTGAAACGTATAATGATTTCGCTGGACTTCATTGGGCTCAAGGTAAATATAAAGAAGCAGAAGTATTTTACAATAATGCCCTAAATATAAGAAAAAAGATTCTGGCAGAAGATCATCCGGATTTAGCGAAAACGTATAATGATTTCGCTGGACTTTATCGTGTAAAAGGCAAATACAAAGAAGCAGAAGTATTTTACAATAATGCCCTAAATATAAGAAAAAAGATTCTGGCAGAAGATCATCCGGATTTAGCGGAAACGTATAATGATTTAGGTTCACTTTATCGTGATCAAGGCAAATATAAAGAAGCAGAGGACTATTATAATAATGCCTTGAATATCGAGAAAAAGGTACTCGGGAAGGATCATCCGGATTTGGCTACTACCTTAGGTAATTTAGGATTACTTTATCATAATCAAGGCAAATACAAAGAAGCAGAGGACTATTATAATAATTCCTTGAATATCATGAAAAAGGTACTCGGGAAGGATCATCCAGATTTAGCTAGGACCCTCAATAATTTAGGAGGGATTTATAAAGAACAAGGTGAATACAAAAAAGCAGAGGACTATTATAATAATTCCCCATAGCGTCAAGATAGACTTGTTACTTTTTAAATATATAACTAAATATTTTAATTTATGTGTTTCGCAGCATCCTTATTATTTTCTTAAAATGAATAATAAACGGTCAAATATTCTGTAGTGTAT
>JBAQLI010000069.1:0-9506 GCA_049301735.1 Candidatus Methanoperedens sp. | reverse complement strand
TAACGATGGAGCAGAAGCAGTAGCATTGTATGCTCAAAATATAGATAAAATCAAAGTCATTCTTATGGATATGATGATGCCGATAATGGACGGCCAGACAAGCATTCAAGCGATCCGGAAAATTAATCATGATGTCAAAATTATTGCAGTCAGCGGATTAGCAGAAAAAGACAGGCTTGCGAAAGTCGCTGACTATACAAACGCTTTTTTGCCAAAGCCTTACACTGCCCAGAAGCTGCTCAAAACCATACATGAGGTTTTGAGCGCGAAATAGGGGACGGTTAACGAACTGTTGCATAATTCAAATTCAAATTCAAATTTTCCAACCACTCCTGCTCCTACTCCTGCCTGTGCATTGGTAGCATAACTTGACTTTGCCACTTCGACCAAAATGGCGTAAATCCTTCCGTTCTGCAGTTTGACAGTTGGATTTTTAAATCAAAAATGTCAGGTTGTTGATCTTTGATTTTCTGAATTGCAGGGGGATTTTTGAGGAAACCTAATTGAAAATAAATCCAGTAAGGATAATCAACCACAGAGGACGCAGAGATCACAGAGTTGTACTCTCTGTGTCCTCTGTGTGCTCTGTGGTTTCTTCATATAAGAGAATAATACAAAGTCATATCTGACGAAATAAAGCGGGACTTTTCGGACAAGATCTAAGAGAAATAATTAAGTGGTATGGTATACATAATATGTTTGCAAGCGGGGGAATAGTAATAGCTTACGGTTTCATCTTATGTTTTCAAACTCAGGATACATTGAATTTTGTTTGTAAACTGCTCAAGGAAAAATCAAGCCTTTTCAAATTGAGAAAACTTTTCAACCCGGATAATGTTCCATGTCGTTTTATTCTTGTTATTGAATGCACAGAGAAAGATATGGTAGAATTCCTGGAAAATTATTTCTTACGATTATATTCGGGTGATGTCGACATTTCTCTCCTGCATGAGCACGAATCTGAAATCGATAAAATGAAGCCGATTTAGTATATGCCCTCTTCAAAGTGCATGTGGGAATGTCAGAGCGTCAGATTAATATAATATGTAAAATCTATGCCTGATATAACAGGATACAAAGGTATTTATGATGGGATGAGGGAGGGGAACTGTTGCCTATTCTAAGCTAAGAGGAAAAAACGGTGAAAAATGAAGATAAAACAAAAAGGCAGCTCATAAACGAATTAGTGGAACTGCGCCGGAAAATTGCTGAACTGGAAGAATTAAAAACGCATCAAATCGAACTGGAAATGCAAAATGGAGAGCTTCGCAGAGCACAAAATGAACTCGAAGGGTCACGTAATGAATATGCTGACCTGTATGATTTTGCGCCCATTGGTTATTTTACTTTTGATAAAAACGGACTGATTTTAGATGTAAATCTTACCGGGGCTAATAAATTAGGCGTAGAAAGGCAATTTTTGATTAAAAAACCATTTTCTCTTTATGTTGCCCCGGATAGCAAGGATATGTTTTATTTACACCTCAGACAGGTTTTCAGGACCAATATCAGACGAACTTGTGAACTCAAACTTGCAGGTAAGGATGAGATTCAATTCGATGCTCAACTGGAAAGCCTGTTAGTGCAGGATAGCGAAGGTGAATCCAGTCAATGCAGAACAGCAATAAGCGACATTACTGAGCATAAGCGGATTGATAAAGCATTGGAGGATAGCGAAGAGAGATACAGGGAACTTACTGAAAGCATAGGTGAAGTCTTTTATGCGATGGACAGAGATTTAAGATATACCTACTGGAATACTGCATCTGAAGCTCTTACAGGGATTTTGGCGAAGGATGCTATCGGAAAATCTCTCTTTGAGCTTTTCCCGGAGTTAAAAGAGACAAGAGCAGAGAAGTTTTACAGAAAAGTATTAAAAACACAGCAACCAGAACATTTCGTGAATAAGTATCGGGTTAAGGGCAAGAACCGCTTTTTTGAAATTAACGCCTATCCATCGAAGTTCGGTCTCTCTATTATCGCCAAGGATGTCACTGAGCGTAAGAAGGCTGAGAAGCAAATACAAGAACAAGTGGCCCTTCTCGATAAAGCACGAGATGCTATTGCAGTCCGAGATGTAGAACACCGCCTCATCTACTGGAATAAAGGTGCACAGAGGCTGTATGGCTGGACTGCAGAGGAAGCTATTGGCAAAAATGCCGACATGCTCGTATATAAAGAGAAATCATCCAGGCTCATTGAAGCAAAGAAAAGCGTGATTGAGGAAGGTGAATGGATAGGTGAACTGCATCAGGTAACGAAAGATGGTAAAGAAATTATTGTAGAAAGTCGCTGGACCTTGATGCGTGATAGCGAAGGAAAACCAAAATCAATACTCATCATAAACACGGACATCACAGAGAAGAAAAAGTTTGAATCGCAGTTATTGCGTGCCCAGAGGATAGAAAGCATTGGCACGCTTGCCGGAGGTATTGCGCACGACCTTAACAATGTGTTGACACCGATAGTGCTATCTTTGCAAATGTTAAAAGAAAAATTCAAAGACGAGCAGAGCCAGAGATTGCTTACTATTCTTGAAAATAACTCCCAGCGTGGGGCTAATTTAATAAAGCAAGTTCTATCATTTGCACGGGGCGTCGAAGGTGAACGCAATCCCCTTGCTGCAAAACATGTTATCAGAGAAATTGAGAAAGTTTTAAAAGAGACATTTCCAAGATCAATCGAAATCCGAACCGATATACAGAAAGACCTTTTTACAATCTCCGGAGATGCTACACAACTGCACCAGGTTTTAATGAACCTGTGCGTGAACGCCCGTGATGCAATGCCAAATGGCGGCACATTGAGCATCACAGCTTCGAATTTCTTTATTGATAAGAACTATGTTCAGATGAACCCTGAAGCAAAAGTCGGTTCATATATCGTTATCGTGGTCTCAGATACCGGAACCGGTATTCCTCCTAAAATAATGGATAGAGTTTTTGAGCCGTTTTTCACCACAAAAGAACATGGCAAAGGCACAGGTCTTGGTCTTTCAACGGCTCTTGGGGTTGTGAAAAGTCACGAAGGGTTTATAACTATTTATAGCGAGGTTGGAAAAGGAACGACGTTCAGGGTATATTTGCCTGCTATTAAAACAGCCGAAACACAAAAAGTAGAAGAGCAACAGGGTGAATTGCCGGTCGGGAACGGGGAATTGATTCTCGTTGCTGAGGACGAAGGATCAATTCGTGAGATTACAAGCTCGACTCTGAAAGCATATGGATATAGAGTGCTTACAGCCAATGATGGTGCAGAGGCGGTAGCATTGCATGCTCAAAATAAAGATGAAATCAAACTTGTTCTTATAGATCTGATGATGCCTGTTATGGATGGTGAAGCAGGCATTCGAGCTATTCGTAAAATTAATTCCGAAGTCAAAATTATTGCAGTTAGCGGATTAACAGAAAAAGATAGACTTGCGAAAGTCGCTGACTACACAAACGCTTTTCTTCCAAAGCCTTACACTGCCGAGAGACTGTTGAAAACCATACATGAGGTTTTAAGCGCAAAATAAGGGACGGTTAACAAATTGCTATATGGTTCAAATTTATAGAAATGCTGAATAAATGTTATTGGATCATTTAAATATATAAGGCCATCAGGTTAATATACGGTTCTGTCTTATTGGTATTCAATTAATAAAATCGGGTTCAGGAAAGGATGTATAAATAAGCATCTATATTTGGATATACAGCCGGAAGGGAGATACCCGAACCATATTAAGATGCGCATAAGTCGGGTAAATTGCTGCTATTTGACATGGTGAGAAAAATGAAATTAGAAGAATCGAAAATTCAGAGCAATCAGGGGCTGACAAACACAGATCCGTATAAATATCTTGCTGCAATACCAATTCCAGCCTTCATAGTTCTCATTGTTGCCATGACTCCATTTGACAATCGAGTACTTTCCGAGCCGCTCTGGTTACTCCCAATCCTGAACACAGTGTTCATCTTTGCAATATATCTCTCCGTGGCGTACATCTGTGCGAAGAGCTACCTGGCAAGCGGGTCACTGAGTATTTTCCTGCTTGGCTGCGGAATGCTGGCATTTGGTTCTGCATCTCTATTAGGTGGCTGGTTAATATCTGTTCCTGGTGGGATAAATGTCAATGTGACATTAGTTAATATTGGAGCTTTGCTTGGCTCGATCTTTCATCTTATGGGTGCGATGCTCACCTCAATGAAATTAAACACGGAACCGGATTTAAAGCGCAGAAAGCGAAACCTGACGCTTGCTTATCCGGGAGTACTAATATTAGTAATATTGCTTGCGATAGCGAATCTTCAGAGCATTACCCCGCCGTTTTTCATACAGGAAACAGGTCCTACTCCGCTAAGGCAGGTGGTGCTGGGAACTGCTGCGGTGCTGTTTGCTATCTCTGCTTTTCTCTTCATGAGACTTTACTTGCAGTTGAAAGAAATTTATCTATACTGGTATTCCCTGGCTTTGATGCTGGTCTCCATAAACTTATCTGCTGCGCTCTTTGTAAATACTGTTGGCAGCCTTTTTAGTTGGGCCGTGAGATTGCCACTATACCTGGGCGGCATATACTTCCTCAACGCCATCTTTATTGCCAGAAGAACAGCACGCACCAGGGGGACATCGATAGAAGAAGCCGTAGCAAACTTTTTCCGCGAGCCTGAGGAGAATTTTAAAGTCCTGATTGAAACGGCTAATGATGCTATAGTTTCCTTCGATAATGAGGGTAGAATATTATTGTGGAACTCTGCGGCTGAGAAAATATTCAGTTATAATCGAAGTGAGGCTGTCGGCTCGATTTTGAGTGATTTGATAATTCCTGATAGCTATGCCGATATTCTGAAGAAAGAGATGAAGAATCTCACGGTAACAGGAAAGAGCACGCAAATTAGGAAAACAATAGAAATGGAGGCTAAGAGAAAAGATGGTAAAGTATTCCCGGTTGAATTCTCCATCTCAGCAAGAGAGACATCGGATGGGTGGATATACACCGGCATTATATGGGACATCACCAGGCGCAAGCGGGCGGAGGAGGCGCTGCA
The DNA here is from genome assembly GCA_049301735.1 of Candidatus Methanoperedens sp. GTDB lineage: Archaea > Halobacteriota > Methanosarcinia > Methanosarcinales > Methanoperedenaceae > Methanoperedens. The sequence continues at coordinate 4,479 of JBAQLI010000069.1, read as the reverse complement.
CAAAGCTCACAATGAGTTAGAACTGCGTGTACAGGAACGGACAGCAGAACTTAAAAAAGCCAATAAAGCATTGCTGGAGAGCGAAGCAAGCTACAGGGAGCTTACTGAAAGCATTGACGACCTCTTCTTTGCAATGGATGGAGATTTAAGATATACCTACTGGAATAAAGCATCTGAAGCTCTTATAGGGATTTTGGCGAAAGATGCTATTGGAAAATCTCTCCTGGAACTTTTCCCTGATGTAAAAGGTACAAAAGTGGAGCAGTTCTATATCGATGCATTAAAAACACAGCAACTTGAGCGTTTCGAGACTGAGTACCAGATTGGGGACAAGAAATTCATTTTTGAAATTAATGTCTATCCTTCTAAGGATGGTCTCTCGGTTATCGCCAAAGATATCACTGAGAAGAAAATGTTCGAAGCGCACTTATTACGAGCGCAGCGCATGGAAAGCATAGGCATTCTTGCAGGTGGTATAGCGCATAATCTTAATAATATGCTGACTCCAATGATGTTATCCCTGCAAATATTAAAAGGAAAATTTACAGATCAGCAGAGCCAGAAATTGCTTACTATTCTTGAAAATAATTCACAGCGCAGTGCTGATCTAATAAAGCAGGTTCTGTCGTTTTCACGGGGAATCGAGGGTGAACGTACCCCTCTTGAGGCAAAACATCTTATAACTGAAATTGAGAAAGTCGCAAAAGAAACATTTCCAAGAAATATTGAGATTAGAACCGATATACATAAAGACCTCTTAACTATCTCAGGAGATGTCACACAACTGCACCAGGTTATAATGAATCTGTGTGTGAATGCCCGTGATGCTATGCCGGATGGCGGTATCTTAAGTATTTCTGCTGAAAATTATTTCATCGATGAAAGTTATACACGGATGCATACCGAAGCTAAAGTCGGTTCTTACGTTACAATTGCAGTCTCAGATACTGGAACCGGTATCCCTCCTGAGATACTTGATAGGATTTTTGACCCTTTCTTCACGACAAAGGAATTTGGCAAAGGAACAGGGCTTGGTCTTTCTACAGCTCTTGCAATTGTGAAAAGCCATGGCGGGTTTATAAATGTATATAGCGAGGTTGGAAAAGGAACCAAGTTCAGGGTATATTTGCCAGCGATTAAAACCAAAACAGAAATACAAAATGTAGAGGAACAGAAGCTTGAATTGCTTGTCGGGCATGGAGAATTGGTTCTTGTTGCCGAAGATGAAGATTCAGTTCGTGAGATCACCATTTCGACATTGGAAAAATATGGATATAGTGCGCTTGCAGCCAATGATGGTGCAGATGCAGTAGCATTGTATGCTCAAAATAAGGACAAAGTCGAAGTTATTCTTATGGATATGATGATGCCAGTTATGGACGGCCATGCGAGCATCCGGGCGATCCGTAAAATTAATCCTGAAGTCAAGATTATCGCGGTCAGCGGATTAGCAGAGAAAGAGAAACTTAAAAACGTTGCAGATTATACAAACGCTTTCCTGCCAAAGCCTTATACTGCCGAGATATTGCTAAAAACCATACACGAGGTATTAAGCGAGAAATAGGAGGACTGCAGTTAACAAACGGCTTCATGGTTCAAAGCGACATGATCACCATCTTGGGGTTCGCTTCAATTTATATATTTTCAGAATAGAACCTGGAGATAAGCGAACCAGATTAAGATGCGAATAAGTCAGGTAAATTGCTGCTATTTGGCAAGGTAAAAAATGAAATCAGACAAATCAGAAACTCTACGTAAGCAGGCGAAGGCGGCTTTGCGAGAGAGCGAGGAACGATTCCGGCTGGTTGCCGCTGCATCTGAGCCAAAGAGAGACTCGCCCATGCCCCAAGGCCAATCCAGGACCACTTCATATGGCTCACAAGGGATAGGGTGATAAGATGAAACAAATTGGCGTGAGGTCACAAAAGCGGTTTGCGTTAGTATCTATCGTTATTGTCATAATTTTGGCGGTAGTCTCAGGTTCAATGTTTTACCTGAATTCCCGGCAGAGCTATGCAGGGAAGATGGAATCAATCACCGTTGGACAGGTGCCCGGTGAGTCGATGGCACTGTTGTACGTTGCTCAAGACCGGCATTTTTTTTCCAATAATGGCCTCAACGTCACTACCAAAGATTATGTTAATGGCGTGGCAGCAGTGGATGCCCTTGCGAAAAATGAAGTTGACATTGCAGGGTCAGCCGAGTACGCAATCGTCAAAGCGGCATTCCAAAAAGAAAATATCAGTATAATAGCAAATAGGGACAAGGATATATTCCTTACACTTCATGGACGCAAAGACCGGGGATTCGGAAACATCACCGACCTTAAAGGCAAAACGATCGGGATTGACCAGCAGACGATACAGGCATTCTATCTTGCACGGTTTCTCGAATTGCATGGAATGAGCACGCGGGACGTAACTCTAGTTAATGTTCAAGCTCCTCAAGCTGTAGATGCAATAAGCAACGGCTCTGTTGACGCAGTCATTTCCCCGGAACTCTACTCATATCAGATACAACAAAAACTAACAAATGAAGTAGTTAGCTGGTCGATACAGAGCAATCAGCCAACATACGACGTTATTGTTTGCAGGAATGACTGGATAGCCCGGCATCCCGACATCGTTAACCGCTTCTTAAAATCACTTGCCCAAGCCCAGGAATATCTCGAAAGACACCCCGCAGAATCAGAAGCAATTACGCAAAGGCGTCTCAACTATAGTAATGAGTATATGGCATTTGTGTGGTCTGACGATCAGTTTTCGCTTTCGCTTGACCAGTCGCTCATCCTTGCTATGGAAGATGAAGCGCGGTGGATGATCAAGAACAACCTTACCAGTGAAAAGAAGACCCCCGATTTCCTAGATTATATATACTCAGATGGCTTAAACACGATAAAGCCGGGATCTGTGAATATCATCCGTTGAGATGAGGAAAAATGAAATGAAACAAATAGGTATGAAATCTCCAAAGCAGTTTGTTCTGGTAGTTATCATTATTGCCGCAATTTTGGCAGTATTTTTAGGTTCAATGTTTTGCCTGAATTATTACCTGAGTCCCCGGCAGGGCTATACAGGGAAAGCGGAATCAATTACCATCGGATATTCGCCGTTTGAGCAAAACGCCCTTCTCTGGATTGCCCAGGACCAGCACTTTTTCAGCCGAAACGGCCTCAACGTAACCTTGCGTAAATATGATACCGGAGTGGGTTCACTGGATGGAATGTTGAACGGTGAAACGGATATTACGGCAGGGGTAACCGAGTTTCCCACGGTCGGAAAGGCGTTCAAGAAAGAAAGTATTCGCATAATTGGGACCATTGCTAAAACTGAGCAGATATATCTTGTCGGACGGAAGGATCGGGGAATTGAAAACATTTCAGACCTTAAAGGGAAGAGGGTTGGGACTACCTTAAGAACGATAGCGCATTTCTATCTCGGCAGGTTTCTCGAACTTCATAACATGAATATGAAGGATATAGTTCTCGTTGACGTCAAAACACCTGCAGAATGGGTGAACGCTGTTGCAAACGGAGACATTGATGCAATTGCAACCGCCCAACCGTACGCTAATTTAGCCAAAAAGCGTCTGGGCGCAAACGCCGTTGTCTGGCCTGCACAGGGTAGCCAGCCCATATTTGGATTGATTGTTTCCACGGATGAGTGGATAACAAACCATCCTGAATCGGTCAGCAGGTTCCTTAAGTCTCTGGCACAGGCTGAGGAATATGCCATCAGTAATCCTGTTGAAGCAAAAGCCATCGTACAGAAGCAGCTAAACGTGGATGCCGAATATATGGAAACAATCTGGTCTCAAGACCAGTTCTCTCTTTCGCTCGACCAGTCGCTCATTCTTGCGATGGAAGATGAAGCGCGATGGATGATAAAGAACAACCTGACGGCGGAGAAAAACGTACCCGATTTCCTGGATTACATCTACGAGGATGACTTAAAGGCGGTAAAACCTGAAGCTGTAAATATCATACGGTAAAATGAGAAACCATGAAAATCGGAGTTGAGAAGTAAAATCATGAAAAAAATTGTTGTCGCTGCCATCATTGTTGTGATAGCATTAGCAGGATTTGGCGCATGGTATTTCATGAATTCCCCGACCACCGATTCAGGAACGCCCGAGTCGATCACAATCGGGAATCCATCATCGAATGCTATGCCAGCATTGATCTATATTGCCGATGATCAGGGGTTTTTTGCCAGAAATGGCCTCAATGTAACTATAAAAAATTATATCACATCAAGAGATGTGATCGATGATTTGAAGGACGATAAAGTTGACATTTCAGTAACAACAGAGTACACCGTCCTCACAGAGGCGTTTAAAAAAGAAAATATCAGTATCAATACCTTCGCCACATTGCTATATCTATAAGATAAGATGAATTAATTCTGGGATATACCACGCGTTCTATTCAATAGATATATCCCAGGAACTTGTATGTTCAATATTATTTCACGTCTTCAA
>JBAQLI010000068.1:0-4328 GCA_049301735.1 Candidatus Methanoperedens sp. | reverse complement strand
CTTGCTTGAACTTCATCAGCTCCAGATATGGCCTTTAGCCACCATGTAGACTTCTTGTTGGTATCCATGCCACCATATATGGTAACTTACATAATAAAATTTTCTAATTTATTATTCGGTAATGCCTGAGAAAGAAATTCCCTCAATGTACCTAAATAACCCCATAAATTAAGTTATGATAATATATCCTTTTTTTGCTAAAGCATGATAATAATAATAATTATTCATGTCGTATAATATAACAGATAATATTAAATACTTATAGAACTGTCATAAATATTGCTGTAGGATTGGGCGCCTAATGCCTTTAGTACCCTCAGTCTCCTTCAAACCATCGTTTTTATTAGGCGCCCTATGACTACACAATTTTTTAATACCAACTAATAATGTTCATGGTTATTAGGTTTAAATGATTTTTCCCAAACATTACCCTAAGGTTAATGTCCAGATACCTGTTGGGGTAAAAATGATATACATTTTATCACAGTTATAAAATAAACTATTCCTCTACATTGTGAAATTTGGTAGATAATATTTCATTTTGTTCTATAAATATACCCCAGATTGTCAGTGGACATTAACAATAAGCAATGAAAAGATAATTGAGGTCTGGAGCATAAGCACATCACTTCGACCGATTCTTTTTTATAATGATTTTACCAGTTCGGGTGTTGCGCTGGCACTCCCATCTTGCTTCTCATCTCAGCCCCCTCCCCGCTAGCAGACCCCAGCGCGTGCGGGATGTGCTGAGGCCCGGACAGGTGCAAAATAAAACCGCAGGGTCGAGTTTTTCCCCTTAAACAACGATTTATAGTCAAGCATCTAATTTATTTTATATATATCGTTATCACTTTGCGATCTTTGCGTCCTTTGCGGTGTATGATTTTTGTCACCGCAATGTCGGCCATTAACTGGTTCATAAATGAACATAAAAAAACAACGAACTAATACGAACTGAAACGAACTCAAGCTACCGGAGTTCGTTTCAGTTCGTACAAGTTAGTTGTTAATTTTCTTCATACCAGATCGCAAAGTCAGATAGTTTGAATTGTTTGGTTTTTAACTAATCCCTATACCTGGATTCAAATCCTCGTCCACACCCAGCACCCTCCCCGCTGGCAGGTTCGGCGCGTGCGGACGCAAAGTCTGGATCAGTTATTATTGAAGATTCCAAAATCCGTATCAGAGAACGCCAAATTGGAGAATGATCTTTATAATCGTAGAGTTTATGTGCTTGCCGGACATAGAACCGCAGGTTTTGAGGTAACAGGAATCTGCGATCATGGACAAATTGGCGCTTATCACAAGAAATACTGAAGAGATTGTAACAAAAGAAGAGCTGGAAGCACTGGTCAATTCAGAAAAACAACCAACTGCATACGTAGGCTATGAACCCAGCGGGAAAATACACATGGGCCATGTGCTAACAGTCAACAAGCTCCTTGACCTCCAGCAGGCAGGTTTCAAAATTACGGTGCTTCTTGCAGATGTACATGCTTACCTTAATGAGAAAGGGACTATGGATGAAGTAGGAAAGATCGCTGATTACAACAAAAGATGTTTCATAGCGCTTGGTCTTGATGAAAAGAACACGAACTTCGTGCTGGGCTCTTCATACCAGCTGAGTTCAGAATATATGCTTGATGTACTGAAACTTGCCCGCAGCACCACGCTTAACCGGGCGCGCCGAAGCATGGATGAAGTGAGCAGGAATTCCGAAGACCCCAAGGTATCCCAGATGATCTATCCAATTATGCAGGCTCTTGATATCGCTCATCTTGGCGTTGACGTTGCAGTTGGAGGCATCGACCAGCGTAAGATCCACATGCTGGCGCGTGAAGGTTTGCCAGAGCTCGGTTATAAGGCGCCTGTTTGCATCCACACACCAATTCTTCTTGGTCTTGACGGTAAGAAAATGTCATCGAGCAAAGGGAATTATATTTCTGTGGATGATTCGGTTGAGGATATGAAGAAGAAAATGAGAGGCGCTTTCTGCGTGGAGGGCGAGGTAAAGGATAATCCCGTACTTGCTCTTTTTAAGTATCACATCACGCCGCGCTATCACGATATCGTGATAAAGCGCCCCGAAAAATTCGGCGGCAACCTGAATTATAACAGTTACGAGGCGCTTGAGGCTGATTTTGCTGCAAAGGCGCTGCATCCCATGGATTTGAAGACGGCAGCGGCTGAGTATATGAACGAGATACTTGAGCCTGTAAGGAAGCTGATGATTGAGAAATAATTCAAATGGAGCATTATGATAACGCACGTTGTTCTTTTTAAATTGAAAAATAGAAGCCTACAGAGCGTCGAAAAAGCAAGGGATGTCCTGCTGGGTTTGAAAGGTAAAGGTAAAGGTAAGATCCCTGTATTGCGCTACCTGGAAGTCGGTACCGATGTTCTCCACTCCGAGCGATCGTATGACATCGCACTTATTACGAAGTTTGATTCAATGGATGACTTGCAGGTATACCAAGTTCATCCAGTCCATCTGGAAGTGGCAAAATATATAATGGCTGCAAAGGAATCTGCGATCGCTGTGGATTTCGAATCGAAATAGGCAGAGTATTGAAGATTTGATTTCCCAAAAGCAGCGATCTTATTCTTGTATATCATCAACTAAATAATCACTCTGGATTTTCACAACCTCAGTACTGTCCTTTGCTTCTGAATACCTCTCAAGAGGTTCAAGGTTCAATTCAATAAATATGGGACCCCATTTGAATTTATTGAGTATGAGCGCTGCCTGCTCCTTTTCGCCGAGTATATAAAGCGCCGCAGCAAAAGCCTCCACCGTGCTTAATTTAAAAGGCTTCCCGAAATTCACCGCATTTGCCGCAAGCAGGAAAGGAAGTGCGCGGTGCCTCATCATAAGTCTTTGAAGGATCGGGAACACGCGTTCCACTTCTACCCACGAGCAGTCAAGAACCACTATGCCATTTTTTGTATTATCAGCGGGAGAAAGCGCCTGCTCTGCGAAGGGATCAAGAAATATCGCTTGTCTGGGAAGTGTTCTTGGATTTTTGTGGAGCTTTGCAAGATCGAACCTTGCAAGCTTTTTCCCGGTGCATTTCTTGGGGTCGCACTGGTCGGCATGATAAAAATGAAGACGAAGCATAATAGTTATTGATGTAGCAGCTTGTTATTATCATTTATGCATTCAGTTAAATTAGAATAAAAAAAATTTCTGTGAAATAAAAACTATATAATTAGAGATTAAAAAAAGTTTCTGTCAAGGAAAAACTATATATTCAGAAAAAATAAATGCTTAACCGGTGAGAAAAATGGGCGTTAATGAAGACACCATGGACGAAATATTCAATGAGAGAGCATACTATCTATTCAATATGGATGAACTGTTGCTTGAAAGATTAGGCGAACAGACTCCAGGAAATAGAATGGGTATCTCCTCAGGATTTCCTTATATTCACGGAAATGACCGCTTAGAGACTTCATCTGTAAATGAATATTAAGTTAAAATAATGTAACCGGAAAAATCTGTTTAATGACGAATATAGAGGAAGGGCTTATGCCCTCAAACCTCTACAATTATATTGTATTGTATTGTTATATTCGTACTTCTTTTAAAAGTCCGTCAGAATTCATACATCAGAGTACGGAATAACAAGTTCTAATTCGTCCTAATTGACAATCGGGTGAAGTGGAAGTGAGCGCACGATGCTTATTTATCATGCGGCAGCATTATTGTTTATGTTCTCTCGTGAGAGAATACCCAGAGGCGCAGCCGCCAAAAATTCCATAAATTCAAATGGGTGTGCCTCTGGACATTCTTCTATTCAGGTTGTACAGCTTGCATTTTTCTCGGTTTCGGCATGTGTCGCATTGATTCATATTACTTCACACTCATTGAAAATATTTATACTCTTTCATTCCCGTAACGGACTATTCACCATACCCAAAACATATATACTTTTAGGCATTACATTATATTCTATATGGCAACTTCAACTCATAGCATAACAATCACAGGAAATGTTCAGAACATTGGTTTCAGGAACACCATTGAGCATATTGGAAGGGCGTTTGGTCTGCCGGGCATGGTTTTTAATGCAAAAGATGGTAGTGTTAAAATCCTTTGTTCAGGTGAGGATACTGTTATAAATGATTTCACGCGGGAAATAAAGGTACGGGGAACGAAGAGTGGCGCTGAAATTGCAGGTATCAAAGAACAAACATTATCTGAGATTGTCGGAAAAGTCCTCTAACTTTAAAAAATTTTAATTATTGTTAAGACAAACTGTTCTGAATATTTTATCCAATAAACATTATGTAGCGAAGCATTTATATATCTTTAGAGTTATTTATAA
>JBAQLI010000067.1:0-12955 GCA_049301735.1 Candidatus Methanoperedens sp. | reverse complement strand
ATTCAGCAAATGTTTGCAGAAATAACGAAAATAGGTAGTATTAATGCTCCTTAATGGCGAAGGTATTGTAAGAGAAAATTAAACAGATATGGCTTAGTTTTAGCACTCATTACAGTTTTATTAACTTTTATAACATTTTCATCAATGCTATTTGGAAAAACAGGTATTATTATTGGCAGATGGGCTTTCTACTCCCAAACCATTGGCGCTATTTTTATGGCTATCGGATATATTTCAATTTGTAAACTATTTAAAAATAATTTTGTGAAAGCATCTATATTATTTACTATAACATTAGTCATATCTTTTCTAATGATTACTTCTACAAATGCGAATATTGATAATCCAATATATACAAAAAATACAATGTCTCGTTTAGCTTTTTCAGATTCTGAATTGCAATCATTAAATACAATTTCAGAATACATTCAGAAAGTAGAAATTGATAAGTATGGAGAATATTATTTTAAATATACCAAAAATAAAAATGTATCAATCATAACACCGTGTCTTTTATCAATGAATTTTTCAAACTGTGGGGATAAAACAATAATTATTAGGGAAAATATAATAAACAATCCATTTTATGATTTAGGACCTTTAAAGATTGAATACGATCCTCGAATCATTCTTAAAAACGAAGGATTCAATTTAATTTACAATTCAAACGCTGTATATGCTTTTTCAAAAAATAATTAGTAACAAGTGGTACGCCACAAATTTAAAAATTCTTTTATGAATAAATATCTTGAGGAAATCTCCTGATCATTTGATGATTTTAACCCTAAAATCTCATTTACATATTTCAAATAGGATTCATCACATCCATTATTTCTAACGATACCAAAATAAATAAGTGGAACGTAAGAATAAACTAAATGCGACCAAGGAATAAATCCTTTTTGGACAAACTTAATTGATGGAAACTTATGACCCAATATCCTCATCTTCATAGCACTCCTAAAATTCTGATAAAGCGGATTGGGCGAGAGACCTCGGTAGTATTTTTTCCTTATGTATGGATGTTTAAGATATTTCTCCTGAAATTCTATATATGAATAAAACTTTATTCCCATATCTTCTTCTATTATAAATCTAAAAACCTTATCTACAATTTCAGCAACTTCAAACCAAAATTTAATTACGTCTTTTACATAATTTTCACTTGGATTTAATTTGTATTCAGTTGCAATTTTAGTTAAAGATAGAAAATTTGGTATTTCTTTATTCAAACCTGTAAAACTTTTTGGAAATATTTCTTGGAACCTTTCACCTCTTATTTTATATGAATAGTGGTATTTTTTAGCTAAAATCAGAAGGGCATCTTGACATGCCAATATTATTTTATTTGTCCAGAAAAACAACTTAAATTCATTTTCTTTCGATGGATATTCTATAAAATACTTAACAGAAAAATATTCTAGAGACTCTACCATTCTATTAAACATTAATCTAATGCCTTCCCATACCGGGATATCTTCCGCTTTGAAATCAGGTATTTTTTCTAAAAAGTTTTCACCATAGATACTTCTGGATCCATATTTTAATTCGTAATTATCAATTGTTGGTAATATTTTATTCCATAAATGAAACTTTAAGCAAAAATCTAATTCTAACTCTAACTCACCCATTTCAATTTTTAATCCCATCGTTTTAATGAGATTTTCAGATAATTCTGAATACTCTATCCCTTTTTTATGTTTATTTTTGATAACTATAATCTCGCAATCACTTAAAAGTTTTAACTCTGTATTCTCTTTTATAACACTTATTTCACCCCTTCCAAAACTTCCTTTCAAAATGATAGATTTTGGATGAAAATTTTTAACAATTTCATTTTTTATAAATTCTACAATATTGTTGACTTTTTCATCGATTTCAGGATCATTCAATGTTGTATAAGTACTCAATTTTCACTCCGAAATTTGAAAACCTACTGTGGAACTATTTTTTTTTTTTACATAAATATACGACATCATAATTAATCAAACTTCCCAAAACATAAAATGGGACGTATTTTTTATTCATAATTTCAAATGATTGCGCTAAATATTTTTCAAATTCTTTGAAATCTTTTATTGTGCCATGCCAATGAGGATCGGCTGAAGCTACTTTCTGTCCCTTAAAATATAGAAATCTTAATGCTCTTAATATAAACGATTCTATGGGAACAGAGACAATAAAAATCCCATCAGTTTTTAGACTATTATTGATCTGATGTAATGCTTTTATTGGATCAGGAATATGTTCCAAAACATCCAAAGCAAAAATAATATCGAAATTTGCAAGTGGCAAATTTTGTGCATCTCCTCCAATAAAATTTGAATTTTCTATTTTCAATCCAATCTGCAATTCTTTTGCATATTTCAATTCTTGAGGACGAAAATCCAAGCCAACAATTTCAGAATTTGAGAATAATTTACTGAGTGAAACAATAAATATTCCAAAACCACAACCAATATCTGCAATAATCAATTTTGATTTAAAATCGACTTCATTTAATAACTGTAAACAGCAATCTAATCTTCTCCAGAATATTAGCTTGAAAATAAATAACTTATGATAATAACCACTAAGTCCACCTCGTGTCATATATATATTTGGGATGTATTTACATACTTCATCTTTTGGGACTTTCGTCATTTGGACTTTTTTCATATATTCACCTTTTAATAATTACTTCACCGTCAACATTATCTGGTATATTCAAATTCAAAAGATATAGTATAGAAGGCATAATATCTTGCAATTTTATATGAGATTTATTAATCAATTCTTTATTAGAAATAAGTACACCATCTGAATCAGGATAATCTGGCAAGAATCCATGAAATGAAATATATTTACCAGTGTCGCTCCTTTCTTTACCCATAATAACAATATTTCCGTGATCGAAGACATATGGAGCATCGAGATAAAATATTAAATCACCGTATCGATTGTCTGGCATATCTATTTTATATTTCTGCAAATCTGATTCTGTCAGAATAAATCCTTTTTCATTCATATTTGATAAAGCACTTATGACTTCTCTTTTTTCTATCTCATTTCTGAACCAAAATCTTGCATAATTAGAATCAATGAAATTTATATATTTCTTAAGAATGTAACCGTGAGATTCAAAAATTTTTTCAATATTTATTTTTTCTTTTATCATGGTATGACCATGATCTGAAAATAACATAAAACAAAAATCCCCAAATTGTGTTTCATATATATTATATATTCTAAATAATATATTATCAATTTCTTTCAATTTTGTTTGTACTTGGGAAGAGTTTTGACCAAATTCATGGGATAAAGAGTCAATTTCTCCAATAAATAAATATGTCCAATCAGCAAATTTTATAAAATTATGATTGTTAATCACATCAATTGACTTGTTAAGCATTCCTTTTTTTAATCCAACAACTTCATAATCTATATTATTTAATCTTAATGTTTCAAAGATAGTAGGATATTTGTCTATATAACAAGCTTCAGTCCAAAATTTCGTTTCCACAACATCAAAGTAAGACCAATCTTCAACAGGCTTATACCAAAGGAAAGGTAATCCGAATGCCGAAGTATTGTTTTTGTAAGAAAAATTTGTAATTCTATATAATAAATATTTTGTATAAATATTATGTGGAAGATAATCTATTTTATATTTTTTCAACCATTTGAAAGGAGATGTGTTTGGTGAGTATTTCCAAATAAACCATATCAAATGTTTATTTGGATGAACCCCACTGTACATTGAAGTATGGCATGGATTTGAATATCCAAGTTCGGTTTTTATCCGTCGTTTATAAAACTGATTTAAGAAGGGCATATATTCAATACTTTCAGGTTTTAAGCCATCGATAAAGACTGTCAATACTTTCATTTCAACAACACCTTTTTTTCCATTAATAATTTTGCTGCGGTTTCATTTCCCAACTTGGCACAATCTACATCCGCCATTTCTTGGAGTCTTCCAAAGAGATAACCCGCAGAAAAAGCATCTCCAGCACCAGTTGTATCTGAAGCTTTCAAAAATTCAGATTTAATCGTTATGTTTTTATTTTTTTTTGATATAATACAGCCATCTCCACCCATTGTTACCACCGCAACATCTACAATATCCCCAAGAGATTTCAAAATATCGTCTAATTTATTAAATCCAGTTATATTTTTTGCCTCGTCTAAATTTAAAATTAAAACATTAACATATTTTCGTATGATTTCTTTAAATTCTTTTTTAATTATGTTAGGTGCACCAGGATTAAACCAAATTTCACATTTGTCATGACATTCCTGCATTGCATATAAAATACTTTCTGACGTTAGATTCGATATTAATGAGTAACCAGAAAAATAGACAATTTTTGATTTTGTAATATCTTTTATGTTATTTTTAATTTCATTCATTTCTATATAATCGTTTGCACCTCTATCTGCAATCATAGTTCTTTCTCCATTTTCATAAACTAAAGATGTGCATAATCCTGTTTGATTTTTATAATCTACAAATAACAAAGGTTCAACATCTTTTTCACTCAAATTTTGTTTAAAATATGTACCAAAGACATCATTTCCAATTTTTCCTATAAATTGAACCTGAGTTATAAAATTTGATAATTGTATTGCAACATTTGCAGTCCCTCCGCATAAAGTTATTACTTTTCTATGGTATGTTTCCCCAAGATTTATCTCTTCTGCAGGGATAATTATATCAATAAATGCATCTCCGATTACAGTTACGTTCATGAGTTAATTAGCTCCTTAAAATTTCTATAATTTTTTATAAAATCAGAATCATTTTCAAATCTTGATTCGAATATGAATGGCCCTTTGAATTCTTTTTCGATCTTAGAAAGAAATGAGAAATCTATTTTTCCATTTCCTATTATTAAATGATCTTTTCTCCCATTATAATCATGAATATGCAAACTGGATATTATATCAATTTCTGATTCGATAAAATTTTCAATTGACCCATATTTTTCATATGGCATATTTTTCTTTATGAGTACAGGCAAAAAGACATCTAAACCTTTCAATAACAAATCTTTTACGGGATATGAAGATAACGGTGGAATTTTTCTAATATGAGCATGTCCAATATCTAGAGTTATTTTTAACCATCTTGAATTTATTTTTCTTATAATCTTTACTAAATCACTCAAATTTGTTAAGAAATCTGCGTTTTCAACCGTTAATAATATTGACTTATTTTGGGCATATTCTGCTAGTTCTCCCAGAACAAGCTCCCACTCTTGTATTTGTTGCTCATATGTATAATTACTGATAAAACCTCTTGCATGCATCACACAATAATTCACATTCAATTCTGAAGCTTTTTCAATACCAGCTTTAACTTGATTTATTGACTCTTTTTTGATACCAGGATTGGAAGCTATTAAATTTAGATACACAAAGGGTAAATGCACACTTTTAATTTCAAAGTTTGTCAAAAAATCAGCAATTTTAAAATTTACTTCCCATGGCCATAAAGATGGACATTCATTTTCTTTTTCAAAGCGAAGCTCAACAGCATTTAGATTTAAAAAATTTTTAAGATTTAAATACCTAATGAAAGCTTCATCTAATTCCACTCCTTTAAATGATCCAAGAGATACACCTATAATCATTTTCAATTTCAGACCTTTATAAATAGCAATATCATTTTTTAACTTTTATCCAAACTTTTGTGGCAAATAGATTAATTAACCTAAATTTTTTACTTAATTTAATGATCTTTTTATCAAGTCTCCCATTTTCATCAAAATTGAATTTAATATATAAAACCTCGGTAAATCCTCGATGCAAGATATCTTCAAAAATATAATATTTGCTAAGATGATTTTTAAGCTGATTAGTAGAGAATACATGAAGATGAGACCTTTGATCAATACCACAAATTAATCTAAATACCTTTATTATGTATTTGATATGCAAATTGAAAACTGGTGTGGTAAAAACAGCTACACCGTTATCCTTCATTACTCTATGAACCTCACTAATACATAACTCTGGTTCTGGTAGATGTTCCAAAATTTCAGACGCTAATATGTTATTAAAAACACTTGACTTGAATGGCAAGTATTTTGCATCTCCACATATTGCATTTGAATTTTCGCATCTCATTCTTAATTTTCTTAATGATAATATATCAACATCAAAAGAGATCACTTCTAAATCTTTATGAATCATATACTCTGTTTTATAACCAAAACCTGAACCAATATCTAGTACCAGACTTTTTGGATTTAGAAATTCATATAATTCTTTAATAAAACGTGGACTTCCATGTGATCCATCACCACATTGGGGTAAATATTCTTTGGTTTTCATTGTTTTCATGTAATCAACTCTAAGCCCGTGTTTATTCTTATTTTTTCATAGATTTCCTCAATTCTATTAATTATTATAGCCCATTCATATCTTTTAATTATTTTTTGTCCATTTCTTCTGAAATGCTTACTTAAATCATCATCGGTTAAGATTTTTCGCAATGCACGTGTCAATTCATTTTGATCATATTTAACAACAAATCCTACTTTATTATCAATCCCATCTATGAAATCCCCTTTATCGGTAGTTAATATGGGAACTCCACAAACCATTGCTTCAAGAAAGGTTAGCGGAAAACCTGTAAATGAAGGTGTAACAAAAACATTAGCATCAATAAAAGCTGATATTTTATCCTTATCTGGAAGGAAACCTGTGAAAAGAACTTCTGATTTAATGTTTATTGATTTACTAAGTTCTTTGAGAGCTTTTAGGTAACCATCATCAATACCGCAAATAACTAATTTCACATCATCAGTTTTTTTTTCAACCTCAGCAAAAGCTTTGAAAAGCAAATCAATACCTTTGTTTTTATGTATTCTACCAAGATATAAAACTATTTTTGTAGATTCTGCTATATCATATTTTTGCCTGAATAAACCCTTATTAGGCAAATTACGATATTCCGATAAATCAATGCCGTTGGATATACTTTCTATCTTATCTGCGTTTACCCCCATTCCCTTACAGGCATCACCTTCTGTTTTATTTAGGACAAATATTTTATCCGCATCTCTTAAAATTTTATATCCAAATATAATGTCAAATATTTTCTTAAATATTTTTTTATTATTATGTGGGATTGACCCATGTGGTTGAATAATATAAGGAATATTATATTTATTAGCATAATGATTAATCACAATACTTTGGAAATCCCTGAAACCGTGTACATGAATAATATCGAAACTATTTAGTGATTTTTTTATTACGGGTATCATCCCAATAGATATGCTGATTCGTTGATGCCAACTTAATGTATTGCTTATGTTTTTAAAATAAAAAACTTTTATACCATCAAAATTCTGGATCTCTCCTTTAACTCTTTGATTTATATCCATTGCATCAGTAGTGTAAACTATTATCTCATGCTTTTTTTCAGCTAATCGTTTTGATAACTCATATGCTACTTTTGCCATGCCACCATATGCTAAAGCTGGATAAAAGCATGTACTTGTTTGACATATCTTCATGTTCCCCTTCCTATATATTTGAAAAAAACCTTCGCAGATTTTAGCATGCTATTTAACTCATGCATTCCATTTTTTCTCAAAATATTGCTCAAAGCCATGGGAATATAAGATGGACTTAGATAATATTCTTTCAAAGCTTTGTCAACACTGGTTTTTATATCCTCTTTTGTAAAATCGGGATAAGAAATGATGCATTCCTGGAAACCATTCTCATCAATACTCTCTTCCAAATTATCAACTAGCATAAACCCATTTTTCTTAACCCAATCATAAAACTCAGTGCCTGGTAGTGGTGTAGCTACCGCTACCTGTAATAGATTAGGCTTCAGTTCTTTTATAAATTTCAATGTTTGAGCTGCCGTATCTTTGGTTTCCCCTGGTAAACCAACGATAAAATCTCCGTGAACCAATAATCCTGCTTTTTTTGCATCCTTGGTAAATGCTTTCATCTGTTCAGTGCCTACACCTTTTTTAATGGTTTTGAGTATTTCATCGCTCCCTGATTCATACCCAACAATAATAAGTCTGCATCCGGCATCTTTCATTGCTTTCATCGTGTTGTAATCAAGATCGGCTCTGGCATTACATGACCATGCAATATCTATCTTTCTTCTGTGTATCTCTTCACAAAACGCAGTCACTAACTTCTTATTTATAGTAAAAGTATCATCCTCAATAAAGATCTCTCTAACTTCCGGGAGTTCTTTCTGAATATATTCAAATTCATCTACGATGTTATCAACGCTTCGTGTTCTGTACTTATTTCCCATTAATGTTACTGGCCATGAACAAAAAGTACATCGATTGGGGCATCCTCTTCCTGTAAAGATCTGGACCTCAGGATAAAGTGATTGGCTTAAAGAATAGTCTTTTATGTTCAGATGTTCCTTATAAATCTTTGAAACAAAAGGCATCTTATCAAGATCTTCTGAACTGCTAAACTCCCGATTTGGATTATGTATTTTTTTTCCATTTTCTTTATAGGAAATACCTTTAATATTCGTAAATTTATTACCCTGATCAATGGCCTCTGCTAATTCTTTTATAGTGAAGTCATATTCAAACTTTGCAATAATATCTACTCCCTCATCATCCAATATCATGTCAGGAAACTGGGAAACAGGTGGGCCAACTAAAACAGTTATTGAATTCTCGATATTTTCTTTTAATAGTTTAGTTACCTGGATATCATTGTTCAAACTGGAAAAATTGCTATCTACGACAATCAGATCAGGATTAAATTCTCTTGCATCATTAATCACCGTTTCTCTATCCCACTTCTTTGCAGGAGCATCTATCAGTCGTACTTCTCCAAATCTTTCTCCGACGACCCCTGTTGCATAAGCCAACCACTTGGGATAATCCAATCCGCCGCTACGCGCTGCAGCACCTTGCCACCGTCCACATCTAACAAAGTTAGGCACAAAAGGTGGGTTTAAAAAATATATTTTCATTCTAATCCTCGTACTTCTTCCATCACTTGTTCTAATCTTGATGTGATCTTTGACCATTCATAGTTCTTTTCAACAATTTCCCTGCCCTCATATCCCAGCTTTCTGCGTAATCCTTCATTTTCATAAAGTTCAATTATTCTATCTTTATATTCTTCAACGTTTGATGCATATAGAACTCGATTCTGGACAGCTGCTATAATACCTTCAACTTTAGTCGAAATAACAGGCTTCTTACATGCCATATATTCAAATAGTTTTAATGGTAATGAATTTTGAGAAACTGCATCTGGTTTAAAGGGAACCACGCAAACATCCATACATGAAATATATTTTGGAACTTGTGTATACGGTACTGTTCCAGTAAATATAACATTTTTCAGTAAGCCATTTTTTTTTGCCATCACTACACTATCTTCATATCCGATTCCCCCACCAACTATTAACAATCTTATATTTAGTTTTTCATTCAATTGTTTTACTGCCAAAAATAGAGTCTCTAAATCGATCCATTCTCTTAAAACACCAACATGCCCTACTACAAAACAATTATTTATGCCAAGTTCTTTTTTGATGTCATCTGGTGGATATTCTTTGAATAACTCTGTATCCACACCATTGGGTATTAGCTCTGACTTGTTGAGAGGAATATCACATGAATCTCTCAAGGATTCAGTAGTGAAAGTAATTTTTTTGGAAATATCAATATTTTTCTTAACTGCTAAGTCCCCAACAAATCCACCTATTGGCCTTATTAAACCATTGATTTGAGGTGATGTTCTGATCATTTCAGGTAAATCATCAGCCACATCATAAATTGTGTTTATTCCTGCAGTCTGAATTTTTCTAGCTACAGCAAACCCTGAAATAAGAGTGTTATAATTAAAGTGGACATCAAAGTCTTTGTATTCGATTTCTTCCAGAATATTATTTACAGTTTTAATTGAAAATATCTCCTGGAGTATTGGACTTAATTTCTTCTCTGTCAGATATCGAATCTTGACTCCACTGAGCGATTTCTCAAGATCATTACAATATTCTATTGATTTATCATCCCATTTAGCCTTCCACCAATCGTTAACACTTAAGACGGTTATTTCATGTCTTTCAGATAGATATTTTAGAAACTGATGTAATCTACTATTATGAGCGGATTTTCTGAGATCAACGATAGATGTTACCAAGATTTTCATTAAGCAAATCCTTTTTTAACTAAATACTATTTTTATAATTTCGGGTGAGTGTCAGGAGTGATGAAAAGATATATGCAATCACCTTTTTGAAAAAAATCTATATTTCTCTCCTATCATTCAATTTCAAGCTATGAAACAACCCTGATATCGAATGCAGTATTATTCCAGTAAAAACACTGAATACACCAACGAGTGTGATAAAGATCATAAGTAAACTCGGTCCAAAAGGTAATTGTCCTCCTTTTATCCAATTCTCTATGAAAGATAATCCAATGCCCAGTCCCAAAAGTACCATAATAATTCCAGGCAATGTCAATAAATAGAGTGGTTTCTTAAACTCTATCTCGCGCAGGATGCCCCACAGAACCCCTAATCCATGTGAAACAGGATTCTGGGTTGAAGCTCTCTCAACATCATAGCTGCAGTGTATCTCAACCTCTTTGACCTTCAGGTGATGATCATTTACCTGCATTAATATTTCAGAGGCTGCAGACATGTTATTGGTATTGATACTGATCTTTTCTATTGCTTTCTTGCCATAAGCCCTCAAACCGCTCTGGGTATCGGAAACCTTGTTCTCACTTCCCATATTGGTCATAGTATCCAGGATTTTCATTCCGATTTTCCTGTAGATCGGGACGTTCTTTCCATTTCCATGAATGAATCTGGATCCTATCACTACATCAATATCCTCATTCAAAGGCTCAACGAGCTTTGGTATCTCAGCAGGATCATGCTGCCCGTCAGAATCAATGATCACCATCCTGTCCGCAGCAAGATCTCTTGCTGTTTTGAAACATGTTTGGAGCGCGCCGCCGTAGCCCTTGTTTTTAGGATGCCGGATCACATGAGCACCCATAGCTTGCGCTATATCCGCTGTTGAATCAGAGCTGCCGTCGTCCACGACAACGACAAGATCGGCATATTTTTTGCACATAAATACCATTTTCGCAATGGAGCGCTCTTCATTGAAAGCCGGCATTGCAGCTATTGTGAATTTCCTGGTTGGGCTCAAGGATCGACCAATCTTCGAACCATTAGATCCGATCGGTACTTCTATGACTTTCAACCCTTTTTCCTTTATTGTGTTTAGAATATTACCTTCTGAAATTAGAAAATCAAAGCATTCCCTTGAAAAAGCTCTAAAATCAATGTGAGTATCGGTAATACCTTCTCCCAATCCATTATAATTCCCCTCCACCAGGTCTGCCTCCCCGCGAATAATGGGCTCTGCAAGCTTCCTTATATCTGCCGGGTCGTGCATGCAGTCGCTGTCCATGGCAACGATGACTTTAGCCCCGTTCTGCGCTGCGAACCTTAATCCTGTCCGCATGGCTGCCTCTTTCCCCATTTTAATGCTATGCCTTATGACCTCTGCTCCCGCAAGTCGTGCTTTTTCTGCAGTATTATCCGTGCTTCCGTTATCCACGACGATGACACGGTTTGCATGCGTAAGAGTCTTAATGACCACATTGCTTATAGTAACTTCATTATTGAATGCTGATAAGACTGCTGTTATGGGCGTATAAATCCCTTCTCATAACTTGTAAGATCTGGGAATGTAAACATTATTACCACCTTGGACGACTTTAAGATACTATAGTATTTAAATCCTTCTGATAGTATTAATCAATTGGAATAATTACTATCATAATAATTATGGTAGACCAATCGGTTTTTCTTCTTTGTCGGGATTTACCCTGGTTCAATTGATTCCATAAAACCTGTCATCGCCAATTGTTGCCATGAAATAACCCCCCCTGTCGAAATGGATTCAAAGCTATAAAAATAAGATCAGATAATATCTTTAATCCTTTCAAAATAAGATTTAACGTCAATTTATCCTCATAGTATTTCACAGCGATCTCGACTTCATTGATCCTAAGATATGCTCTTGAGGCATCCATTAGCATTTCGCTCTCTATCGTCATTCCTTTTTGTCTAAAACTGAATACAGGCACTGCATATTTTGAAAATGCCCGAAAGCCGCTCTGCATATCCTTGATATGAAGCCCGCAAATCTTGTTGGTAAACCAGTCAAGTACTTTCTGCCCTGCTCTACGGTATAAAGGAGTGTTCTTCCGATCCCCGTTTATATAGCGACTGCCAATAACAAAGTCGCTTACACCTTTCGTGATCGGTTCCAGGAGTTTTGGGATTTCATCTGGATCATGCTGACCATCTCCATCCAAAGTAATGATGATATCTGCTCTTCTTGCTGCTTCAAAACCACTCTTCAGAGCAGCACCTTTGCCTTTGTTGAAGGGATGGCGTTTAACATTTGCTCCAGCCAGTTTTGCCACCTCAGATGTGCGATCTTTGCTCCCGTCATCGATGACAATGACTTCATCGACGTATTTTTTTGCGAGCAAAACCACACTTCCAATATTCTTTTGCTCATTGTATGCCGGTATAATTGCAATTATTTTAATTATTCCACCATCTTTTCAAAATAGATTAATGCTTCACCAACTAATCCGATTTGTTGTGCTGGGATTTCTTCAAATCCACAATAGAGGTCATAAGGATCTTCATTCAGGATCGCCTCAAAAGCTTCCCGGAAGCTGCCCCGATCCGCTGTTCAGTACTGATAATAGATGTAATACCACTTTTTTCAAATTCAGAACACCACCGCATCACTGGTATATCCAGATAGATGCTTTTATTAATTTATTCAGGTAAACATTCCCTGATACATATACTTTTTCTAACATGTTAATGAGCATTTATCGGCATCATGAACCAGCTGCTTTAGATGTACTCTGAATCCTGTGCGCACCCGGTGTTTTTTCATGATATAGGC
>JBAQLI010000066.1:0-2415 GCA_049301735.1 Candidatus Methanoperedens sp. | reverse complement strand
GTTATGATTACTTCGTTCGATATGGATTTTGTTGACACATTCATGGTATTATACAATGCCGGAGCAGCGTTCATATTAATATTCATGATAGGACAAATTCTTATAATGATGCGAAAAGTGGACAAAGAACTGTTAAGGGCACGGCTATTCCTCAACAATTCGATAATCCATAAGACATGGATATATATTTCAATAGCAGGCGCTTCATTTGCATTAAATAACGTATTCAAATTCATTATCAACTTCATGTCAGAAGGAGATATCCTCAATGTGTACCATTTGGCTGATCTTGCCCAGATGACCTTTTTGATATCTTTCATATTGGCTGTACAAAACTGGTATGAATTTATTGGAAGTTTCAAGTCCAGGAAAGTAATCGAAATGTTTAACTAAAAGGAGAGCCACTTAATTAGTGTGGCATTTGAAATTATAATCGTGTTATTAGCGATAATAGGAGTTATTGTTGCATATTATTTATTAAAAACTGCGACTCATCTCATAATAAATGCTGTGCTGGGGCTTATTATTCTTGTTGCTGCCAATGTAATTTTTGGTCTAGGTATAAGTTATTCTCTTCCAGCATTACTTGTTTGCGCCTTTGCGGGGATTCCAGGTGCAATTATTGTAATAGTGCTCCATTTGTTCGGAGTGGCTTTTGTATAAAAAATTTAATATCCCCAGAGAATAATGAGAGGGTTCATGAAGATCGTTGTTTCCATTGGTGGATCAGTTCTCGCAAAGGAATTGCAGCCTGAAAATTTTAAGAGCTATGCAAATGCGATTAAAGAGATTGGAAAGGATCACGCAGTGTTTATTGTTACGGGGGGAGGAAAAGCTGCGCGTGAATATATTGGAGTTGCGCGAAATCTTGGTTCTGATGAAGCCACATGTGATTTTATAGGTATTGATATCACGCGCATAAACGCCCGGCTTCTGATCGCAGCCATTGGCGATGCGGCCTATTATGAGCCTCCGTTGAACTATAAAGAGGCAAGAACCGCAAGCTTGACCGGCAAAATAATAGTAATGGGGGGTGTAACTCCGGGACAGACTACTGATGCTGTTTCCGCTGTCCTTGCAGAATATATCGGCGCAGATATGCTCATAAACGCGACGTCCATTGATGGTGTATATACGAGTGACCCGAAAAAGAACAAAGATGCAAAAAAATTTGGAACCATGACGCCTCATCAGCTTATTGAAATCGTGATGAAGACTGAAATGGTTGCAGGAGCCAATTCCCCGATAGACCTTCTGGCAGCAAAGATCATCGAGCGAAGTAATATTAAAACCATTATACTTAATGGGGAAAATCCGCAAAATATCATTGATGCGGTTAGTGGAAAATATAACGGGACAGTCATAGGGAAGGACAACAAAGTTAACCCAGGACAAAAACAAAAGACTGAATTCGAAAAAGATGCCTGCAACCTTGGTTATTACAGTGATGTTGGTTGTGACAAATGATTATTAATTAATTTATCTGAAAAAAGGAATGTGAAAAATTATGTTTGAAAATATTTTCAAAGGTTTCTCCTTTATAAAGGAGAGTTTCAGCTTAATAGGCAAAGATGCAGATGTCATTAAACCCTCATTCTATTCGATATTCGTAGGGGTGTTTTTTACTATATTTTCAGTTATTATCATGCTTTTCCTTGAATCGGGCTTGAATCTTGGAAGTATGTTTTATCTCCTTGCCTTTCTCGTTTTACTTGGAAATTATTTCATCTCGTACTTCTTCACAGGAATGACAGCGTTTCTTGTGTATGATTATTTCAAAGACGGCGGTGCTACTATATCAGAGGCATGGGCTGCAACAAAGAAAAATATGTTTACGATATTATATCTTGCAATAATTTCAGCTATTGTCAATATAATCCTGGGTGTGTTAAGAGGCAAGGCACAAAGAGGACGAGGTGCAATTGGAGGTTTATCCGGTATGATCCTGGGATTTATAGAAAAAGCCTGGACTGTTGGCACTTATTTCATGATCCCTGCAATAGTTATTGAAGACAGGGACCTTGGAAGCGCTGTAGAAAGAACGACCCAGATCATCAAAAGGAATCTTCTTCCCATAGGAGTTGGTGAAATAGCGGTAGGACTTGTTACAGGAATTCTTTCGTTCATTGGCATTATAATTGCAATCTTTATCGGCTTCTCATTGATCACTATCACAGGCTCGATAATAGCATTATTATTGGCTGCCATTTTGATCGTCATTGTGATCGCGCTTTCCATGTATGTCACTACAGCATATCATACATGCCTTTTCCTGTGGGCAAGGAATGTTGAAGGAGCCCCGGGAAGCTCAATAAAACCTCCGGCGCCGATCGCGAATGCTCTGGGGATTTAGGTAAAGGTAAAAAATATTGTAACTACTCACCTTTTTTAAGCTAAAGCTTTCAATAAATGCTC
>JBAQLI010000065.1:0-3148 GCA_049301735.1 Candidatus Methanoperedens sp. | reverse complement strand
CATTATTTTTATGCACGGTTCCGGCATTATTCGAAAAACATATTTGTTCTTCCAACACACATTCCTGTTTTCACAAGCAGGAAGCGTCTTGTATGTTTTGCACCGTATATAACAGTTTCCCTTGCACTTGCACAATATTTTTTGAACAGTTACAGGGCATATTACGGCCAAACATATATTTTGTTTTTACAATACAACATACCCGTGATTTCACACGCGGGAAGCGCCTTGTATGTTACATGCTCTATATAAAACCTCCCCCCGGTGAATGAAATTACAACATATTAAGCCCAAAATAACTTATATATAAATAAATATATTCAGTTATAACCAAACCTATTTAAACAAGTTACATTCTTATCCAGACACCTCTGAGGGTACACGATGCATTTAATAATAACAGAAAAGCATGACACTGCGAAAAGGATCGCAGCTATACTATCTGATAAAAAGCCAGATAAAGAAAGAGTGAATGGTGTTGATACATATAAATTCAACGAAACCGCCGTAATTGGCTTATCCGGGCACATCGTAGAAGTGGATTTTCCGAAGGAATACAATAACTGGCAGAAAACAGATCTACAGAACCTGATACATGCAGACGTTCTTACAAACCCAACCCATGCCAACATTGTAACTGCTATTCGAAAACTGGGAAAAACCGCCCAACACCTGACAATCGCCACTGACTATGACCGTGAAGGTGAATTGATAGGCGTAGAAGCATTGAATGTAGTAAAAAAAGTAAATCCGGATATTCCCGCAGACCGCGTCCATTACAGCACGATAACTCCGGCAGAAATCAAGAAAGCCTTCTCTGATCCTGTTAAAATCGATTTTAATCTTGCTGCTGCCGGCGAGTCACGGCAGGTCATAGATCTCATATGGGGTGCGGTTCTTACCCGCTTTGTCTCATTGAGTTCAGGAAGGCTCGGGGATAAATTCCTGTCAGTTGGAAGGGTGCAGTCACCTACTCTTGCAATCATTGTTAACCGTGAAAAGGAACGCGAAACATTTGTCTCCGTTCCTTACTGGGAACTATATGCTACACTTATAAATAGCGGGGAATTTGAAACACAGCACAAGAAAGGACGATTCCTTGATCAGGCAGAAGCTGAAGCGACCAGGGCAAAACTTGGAAAAACCGGAACAGTAAAAAGTATCATACTTGGAAAACGAAGCGAAAAACCTCCCATGCCGTTTAATACCACCGAATTCTTAAGAGCGGCAAGTGCTATCGGGATTTCCCCTTCAAATGCCATGAGGATAGCAGAATTCCTTTACGTGAATGGTTACATCTCGTATCCACGTACTGATAATACCGTTTATCCTGAAACACTTGACACGAAAGGGATCATTGAATCTTTTCTGAACACAGAATTCAAAGAATATGCACAGAAGCTATTATCTGGAAAACTCCAGCCCACAAGAGGCAAGAAAGAAACTACCGACCACCCACCTATACATCCTGCGACACCCGTAAAGAGAAGCCAGCTTAAAGATGATGAATGGAAATTATATGAGCTTGTAGTTCGGCGGTTCTTCGCAACATTTGCGGGCGAGACACTCTGGGAAACAATGACTGTAACAGTTGATATCAGCGGTGAGGATTTTGGGGCGAACGGGGCAAGACTAATGGAACCTGGCTGGAGATGGTATTATTCGTATAATCTGCCAGAAGACAGGATACTCCCAAAGTTAGCAGAAGGCCAATCCCTTACAGTAAAAGAAGTAAATCTTGT
The DNA here is from genome assembly GCA_049301735.1 of Candidatus Methanoperedens sp. Lineage (GTDB taxonomy): Archaea > Halobacteriota > Methanosarcinia > Methanosarcinales > Methanoperedenaceae > Methanoperedens. The sequence continues at coordinate 1,406 of JBAQLI010000065.1, read as the reverse complement.
TGGAAAAGAGACACAACCCCCTTCAAGATACGGGCAGGGGCATCTTATCAAGATAATGGAAGACCTGGGCCTGGGAACAAAATCCACGCGCCATGAAATAATATCCAAACTCTATTCCAGGGCATATGTTCACGGAAATCCCATCCAGCCAACAAAAACAGCCTTTGCAGTTGTTGAGGCACTTGAAAAATATGCAAGCACTATCACTAAACCCGACATGACAAGCAAACTTGAAAAAGACATGGATGAGATTTCCGAAGGCAAGATTACCGAAGACTTCGTGGTCAAGGAATCAAGGGATATGCTAGGTGAAGTATTCAAGGATATGACCAAGAACAAGGATCTGATTAGTGAGGCCCTGAGGAACGGATTATATGAAGACAGGGTTATCGGAACATGCCAGAAATGTTCTTCTGACCTTATCATCCGAAAATCCAAAAAAGGTTCAAGGTTTATCGGATGTTCGGGGTATCCAAATTGTGATTTCACTCTTCCATTGCCTAAAATCGGACAGATCGTAGTCACTGAAAAGCAATGCAGTGATCATGGTCTCTTCCATATTAAAATAGTGAACAAAGGAAAACGCCCCTGGGAGATCGGATGCCCGCATTGTAATTTTAATGAGTGGCAGAAGAAGATTGAAGAAGAAAAGAAGAATGGATTGGTAAAAGAGCCAAAAATTGAAGTAAAGGAAGTTAAATCCAGTAAAATTAAACGTAATTCTTCAAAAAAAGCGCTAAAAAGCTCACAATTAGAACAATCAATTTGATAGATTATTATAGATTTAACACACCATATAAGCAATAAAAATGGTACTGTTTGAAATATTCATATCCTATGGGATGGCTGGACTTCTTCTTATAGCCCTGATTTCATCCATAATACCAATACCAACAGAACCCGTGGTTTTCGGATTACTGGATGTTGGAAAAAAACCTGAGTTAGTATTATTAATTTTGATAGCAGGATCAATCGCAGGAGCATACGTTGGATATTTATTAGGAAAATATAAAATTCGAAAGATCATACCGTTCCATGACCGGAAAAAGGAACTGATGATGCAATTATATTTCCGCAAATACGGTGCATTCCTGCTAATTGTCTCCCCATGGATCCCGATTGTTGGCGACCTTGCCCCAATGGTTGCAGGAATTGAAAATTATGAAACTAAAAGGTTCATGGTTGTGATATCAATCGCAAAAACAATAAAATGTATCGGAATTTTATATGTGTCAATAAAAATCATTGATTTATGGACTCTTTTCCCTAAATAAAAGATTTTGTGACTATTCAGATACCATTTTTTTCAGTTAAACCAGCCAATACTGGTAACAACACTCTAATACAGCTACTTTGGAATCAATTCTCCGAAAAATCAATATACATTAACATTATTACAGGAATAT
>JBAQLI010000064.1:0-9330 GCA_049301735.1 Candidatus Methanoperedens sp. | reverse complement strand
CTAAAGAACTGGATAAAAATCAAAAGAGGATTTTAAGATTGGCGGGATTTGATGAGAGCATTTACCATAAATCGATGGGGAAGAAAAATTAGGGAGGAATGATGTGGAAGGGTACGGAATACAGGTTCCATCTATTTCGTGGGAAAAAATAGTTGCATAAATCAGACTGTTTGGCGATATATTTGCAGACGTCTTCAAAGTTAGAAGCTAGGCCCTTGGGGACCACCTTATCTTTTGAGCCATCTAGCCATCCGTTTTTCTACTTCTTCGTGAGGTATCCCTTTCCCTTCGTCGAGTTCTTTCAGACCAGTATCCACTTGCTTCTTGAAATAGAGTTCCGGCATTGTATCTTCCCAAGCAATATCCTTATGAAGTAACTTCATTTTTTCTCTCACTTTTGGTTCCTTTTAGTTTGAATAGCTGCAATATTATTAGTGATAATCATATTGACAATTTCATACCAATCTATATAATCACCTATTTTATCTTCAACGACTTTCAATTCTTTTTCTTTAAGTTCTCGACCAAGTTCTTGCTCCGCAACATTTTGAACGTCTTCGATATTTATTGAGTAGATTATTTTTGAGGTATCAATCATAGCTATCAAATTTTTATTTGAATTTTGAAAAATATTCATCGATTTCAGGTCTTAATTCAATGCCTACTCTTTCAAAACAATCTAATAATTCACTGTAACAGCCTTCCCCCCCAAGAAAATTCCAAAACTCCTCTGCAACTTTTAGCTCTGAATCTAAATCCAGCAATCCCTTCATAGTCCACCTCTCATATGGTTTTGGCTCATAAGGATTATATGGAATAGCGATACAAGTGTTTATTTTGGCATCAGGATTTTGAACTAAAACTGTGGCTACCCATTCTAAAAGAGTTCGTTTGAATTCCTTAAAGTTTCCGATGTTAGGCTTAGCCGTTTTAATGTCAAAAAGAAATATTGAATTGTCTTGACTTACTATTAAAACATCTACTTTTGTCGGTTTTACAGTATTCAACTTTCCTTTGTTACAAACTTCCCTAATAGCCTTAATTTCTTCTGCTTTGTTTGGTTCTTTTTTACCTGTTATTAATCCGTTCATTATTGTTTGAATTACTTTGTGAGCCTCCTCACTGATTTGATTTCCAGCTGTAACAGATCTTTTAGCCTCTTTGAATTTAAGTTGAGCCAGAGCGACAGCAACCGGTTCAAAAATGGAAGTTCCAAAAGCAGTGTTCAAGGAGTGAATAAATGAATATAAAACCATTCTGTCCTTACCTAATAAGCGATATTGAAAAGGCATATTATTTGATTCTGGTTTATAATTAAGAAATTTATCTCTCAAACAAGTTCTAATTACATTCTCTATATAAAAAATCTGATTTTTTGTAAGGGCCATTAATTCTCCTTTGCCTTAAAATGAAAAATAATCTCCGAATACGCCCCTTTATCTCGCTCGGTTCTATTTAATACAGGCCGCCTATATTGTTTTACAATTTGCATTCCTGAATTTTCTGCAATTATTGGATATAAGTTATACTTGTCATTTGCAACTAATAGAATGTTATAATCATCTACCAAAAATCTTTTACAATTGTTCAAAACATCTGAAATTCCTTGAACATATGAATTTCTTGCTTCTTTTCCCTGTCCCTTAAGAAGATGCCCAATCTCTAATTCATCACGCCTTTCAAAACCAAATAAATCATAAGCGTAAGCATGTTGGTCGTGATAATCGATCAAACCTACATAAGGCGGACTTGAAAAAATTCCTTTAATTTTTTGATTTTTTACTAATTCTGAAAAGGTTGGATTTTTATTTTCCAGCTCTACAAAAATATCAATTGTTTTAGAATCACCTGTTAAACAAATTTGATATGTATCTGTTCTTAAGTCATTAAATTGGCACAAACGATTAATGGTGTCTTTGCTATAACGTTCCCACCAACTCTGAATAGAAAACAGAGGTTTACAGACCTTGCCATGCTTGGAACAATAATATGTGGCAGTTACCGGATTTTTTAACGTAGCCAAATCGGCATGAGTTGTGGCACGACATGAACGAACAGTACGGCTTAAAATAATACTTGCAACTTTTCTTGTAGATGGATTTTTTATCTGATGGATCAGGTTGCAGACAAAATCAATTTCAGTTCTTATGTGCTGTAAATACCATTTATCTAAAAAACTGTCGCGCTTATCCTGCATTAATTTAATATCGTATTCTTTTATTAGATTCAAGAAAATAGGTAAAAATTCTTTCTCTTTTTCGGCCCCATATTCATCCCCATTAATTTCCTTGAATGCTACTTTATATTTATACTCAGGTGAAGGAAAATATTTGTTATTGAACTTTGTGAGTTCTTGTGTTAATTTATTTTCAAATACAACTGTGTTCGAATCAACAATAAATTTACTTAATGCTTTAGTAATTTTTTTCAGTTCATAGTCCAAATCTAAAAAATCATATTTTCCTATTTTTACATTGCTGATCAGTGCATTAAAAGTAGAAACATCAATCCCGATAGCATGCATTCCGAGTTCATTTGCCTGCACTAAAGTGGTCCCGCTACCACAAAATGGATCAAGTACTATATCCCCTTGTTTGAAATAAATTTCTTTCTTAAATTCATCCAGGTGGCTATCTAAGAAATATTCCACTAATTGAGGAATGAATTTGCCTTTATATGGATGTAACCTGTGAACATGCTTGGTGGTATCTGCTTCTTTGAGATAATCAAAGGATAACGACCAATTTAAATCCTCCCCCAATTGCCCTTTCCATGCTGTTTCTCTTTTACCTAAATAGGATTCGTAATATTTAGCTAGTTCTTCTTTGACAATTAATGTGTCGCCATTGCTTCCAATTTTTTTAATTCTACCATATTGAATAAGATATGAGATATTTGAAGGTGTAACATTTTTATTTAATAATTTACTTGCCCATTCGCTTGCTTGTTTTATTGTCAATAAATCCTTTGTATCTTCCATCTACCACACCAACTAATTTTCACTTTCCCTTAATTTATTTGTCCGAGTATCCAGATTCTTAAGTATGTTCTGAATATAATCAACTGTTTCATCTTCAAAATATATTTCATTACATTGCGCACATATCAATGCGGTGACATCGATTGATATATGATAGTCCATCCGGTTCAAAGCATAAGTGGTTTTTAAATTTTTTATTTCGCCATCACCACAAAAGTAACATTCCAATTGATTTCCTCTGACTTCAACTTCGTTTTCCATTTTATACTTCACATGCCTTTGTATCTATTTCTATCTTATCTCCCCTCTCCTCCTCAATTCCCTCACCGCCTCCTCTACCCCCATCCCATGCTCTCCCTTCGTCACCATCTTTGCAATCCTCTTCAGATCAGGATGCGCATTCCCCACAGCCACCCCAAAACCAGCCACCTCAAGCATCTCGATATCATTAGGAGAGTCCCCGAACGCCACGAAATCCCGCGCATCAAGACCCATCATTTGCGCGATCCGCTTGAGCCCTGTGCCTTTATTGATCTTCTTGCTCTTGATATGTATCGCGAATCCTGTATCCACAATATCCACAGGCGCATCTTTACCCAGGAATTTTCTTGCCTCTTCCGCATCGAAATTGCGCCTGAGACCGATCTCGGTGATCCTGTTCTCAAGGTCAAGCATCTCAAGTGGGGAAAAGTGCTGCTTCAATATCTCTAAAGCCTCCCTGCATTCTTTGATATGCGATGTGTCCGATTCAACTTTCCCGCACTCGACTACTCCGCCATTCTCAGCCATCACGATGCCGCTTGTTCCCAGGAGTTTTGCGACTGCCCGGGCAACGCAGAGCACGTTCCCTGTAGCAATAACTACAGGAACGTGAAGGCTTCGTAATGCCATAACGGCTTTACAATCGATACTCCTGTCGCTATATGTGATCGTCCCATCAACATCCACCACGACAGCTTTGAATACCATAAATTAAGATAATTATATTGGATTAAACTATAAAAAACAACGAACTAAAAAACGAACTAATACTAACTCAAGGCATTCAGAGTTCGTTCCAGTTAGTTTCAGTTCGTTGTTCTTGTCGGACTATATTGAATGGTCTAATTTCCTGCTTAATCCTTAAGTCCTTCCGTAGTTACCGAGAATATCGCCTCGCCCTCAGGAAGATTCGGAGAGTCCACAAGCCTTGCTATCCTCTTCTCGCCTTTGGATTTCCGCAGGTACAACCTGAATGTTGCGGTATGTCCCACGATATGCCCGCCTATGGGTTTTGTGGGGTCGCCGAAGAATGCATCAGGTTTTGACATCACCTGGTTAGTAACGATAATAGCTGCATTATAAAGACTTGCGAACTTCATCAGGTCGTGCATGTGCTTATTGAGTTTCTGCTGCCTGTCTGCTAAGGTTCCGCGTCCCACATATTCAGCCCTGAAATGAGCTGTTAATGAATCAACGATCAGCAGGCGCACTGGCATGTCATTATCCCTGAGCTTTAAAGCAAGATCACTTGCCGTATCCACAAGTAATATCTGGTGGTTTGAATTATAGGCTTTTGCAACATGGATGTTTTTCAGGAACTCCTCGGGATCGTATTCTTTCCCATATTTTGCAGATAATCCCATTACCATCTGGGTGATCCTTTCTGGCCTGAAGGTATTTTCAGTGTCAATTATTATAACTGACCCTTCAAGTCCTCCTTCTTCCTTTGGAAGCTGCACATTTACAGCCATCTGGTGGCCAACCTGCGTCTTTCCCGAACCGAATTCGCCGTAGAACTCTGTAATTGCCTGGGACTCAACCCCGCCACCCATGAGGTCGTCAAAGGCCTTGGTGCCAAAGCTTAACTTACCCACAAGTTTCCTGCGCTCAAGCACAAGATCGCCTGTTTCAAATCCCCCGACATCTGCGGCCTGACGTGCCGCATTGATGATCTTCTGTGCGGTTGATTCCCCGATCTCAGCTATACTTGCAAGTTCGGATGAGGATGATACGGCTATGGCTTCAATTGAGCCAAAACCTGCTTCTTTCAATTTCTCTGCTGTCGCCGGACCAACACCCGGTAGATCTTCCAAAGTTTTTCTTTCTGCCATGTTGTTTTCTCCAGTGCACGTTTTGTTTGTTATCTGGTGCACAATTATCCATCATCTTGATGTATATATAAATAAACCTTATGAGAGCGGGGTGAAAGTAATATTGATCGTAACTTTTATGGTATTTATCATAAGTAGAAATTTGCTATGATAATGAAACCCCATGATTTCCACTGGAGAATCCCATCATAGGACTTACTTTCGAATAACCTGGATGCTTGTCCTTGCCCCTGCGCTCAGTTCCACTTCCTCATTCCTTCCCGATTTTGCAAAAGCATCCACAATGCGTATCTCGCTTCCGATTTCAAGTTCATTGACAAGGTCTGCATGTTCGCCCCACAGCGCTACTTTTATGCGTCCTGTATTATCTGAGATATAAATGTTTGACACCTTGCTTTTTGTGCCGTCAGGCCTGTCGAATTCCCTGATCTCATCAATTCCCGATACATGCCCTGCTACACTGTAAGCTGAGTTAATACCGATATCGGATATTGGCGTGAGAGGTTCGTTATAGGTAACTACCGCGCTGCTTTTGGCAATTCCCCCGCCAGAGCCAAGCGACAGTTCTGTGGAGTTGCTGAACGTATTTTCCCGGGCGTATGCATTCATTACTTCCACGATATCCCCTGCGTTTACACCAGGGGATTCAGCTTTTGCATCCCATAAAGTAACCCGGATCTTTCCAGTTTCATCACCTATGGTAATATTTGCGACTTTACCTGTCTTTCCATCCTTTCGTGCAAATGTGCGCACTTTACCTATATCAAGCACCTTGCCAAGAATATTCAGGTCATTCATTCCTGCTTTGATCTCGCTGATCTTATGGGCTTTTACTTTCACAGGAACTTCGATTTCAACATGTTCAACATTCCCGCCCCTTCCCACGTTCACTTCAAGCCCGCGCTGCCCCTGTTTGATGAATCCTTTCACTTTAATGGCCTGCCCCATTTTTATATCCCCTATTTTCACAAGGTCGGCAGCATCATCCCATAAAGCTGCCCTTATGGAGCCAGTTTCATCCGCAAGGTTAAGGTTTACCACGCGGCCCATCGTATCATTATCGCGTGAAAACTCCTTGATATCCCCAACAGATGTCACCTTTGCAATAAAAACAACATTGCCTTTATCGGCTGTCATATCTTTGATCTTAACATTCTCATTCAACCCCAGTTCACTTGCAACAAGCATCGCTGCGGTCCTTGAATCGCAAAGACCATTCATTTCCGTAAATTTCGTCTCAACCTTTGAAGTGAATTCTTCAGGTGTAAGCTTTCCTTCAAGTCTTTTAAAAATCTCTTCGATCTCTTCGAAATTCACCATATTATTTTTTCTTTCCCTTCTCACTGGTTTCTTTGGGGATTTCTGATATAAATTTTTTCACTTCGGAAACAGTCAGCTTCCTGAATTTTCGCGTTGAAAGTTCGATCACTCCGACTTCGATGTTCAATTCATTCAGACCGCCTTCTGTTACTGTCTTGAGGGCTTCAAGCCCAAGAACAATAGCTTTATCAAGATCAATATCTTCAGTATATTTTTTCTCCAGGAACTCCATTATTTCAGATCTTCCTGAGCCAATTCCGGTTGCTTTGTACTCAAGCAAAGCTCCGCTGGGGTCGGTTTCAAAAATGCGCGTTCTATGTCCCTCGATACCGGCGATAAGAAGAGACGTCCCGAAAGGTCTTACTCCGCCTGTCTGGGTGTAGGACTGCTTGAAATCGCATATCTCTTTGGATAGGGTCTCGATCCCGATAGGCTCGTCATAAGTTGTCTTGTTGATCTGGGCCTGTGCGCGGGCGAAATCTACAAGAGCGCGCGCGTCAGCTACCAATCCCGATGTTGCCACTCCTATATGATCGTCTATCTGGAAAATTTTTTCAATGGATTCCATCTCCACAAGTCTTGTGGTGGCACGCTTATCTACTAATAAGACTGCGCCGTCTTTTGCTTTAATTCCGACTGCTGTTGTTCCTCTTTTCACAGCTTCACGTGCATATTCTACCTGGAACAGCCTCCCATCAGGGCTGAATACGGTTATTGCACTATCATATCCTGTTTGTGGTGACTGCATCATATTTTCTCCTGGTTTTTATGTTTGAAGGTTGCAGAGTATATATCTATTTCTATACTATATTGGTTTTTACTCAAATAATATGTCATTTTCATCTTTGAATTCATAATCAACCACTTCAAGTTTGATCGGGAGCCCATCTTTATCATAGCTTCTCCAGCTTTTAAGATCAAACGGCGCGCCTGCAATAATATGAACAACTCCCTTCTTATCAAAGAGCTCAAGATCAACACCGGAGGGGGTCATATTCCCGGATGGATGGCTGTGCACCGACCCGATCGTATGTATATTTGGAAGCATGAATAACTGCATCACTGCGCTCTCATCACTTGACTCTGTGCCAGGGACTACTATGACTTCAGTAATGACATCCCCACGCGCCGAAAGCATTCCTGCAAATTCATGTGGCGCTGATGATTTGCATACTTCAAGTATGAATTGTAAAGTTTCCCGCGCGATTTTCATATTAACCTTATTGGTGCGAAATGTATATATTAACTTAGCATTATTAGAGGGAAGTCTTGGGCTGGTAGCTTAGACAGGCAGAGCGTCGGACTCTTAATCCGACGGCCGTGGGTTCAAATCCCTCCCAGCCCGTTATTGATTTTCCAGATAATTATTCAAAAAGAATTAAGCAGGCTGTCCCAAAACTTCCTATTTCAAGAAAGCCCCTATCGGGGCAATTTAGAGCCTAACCATTATCAAAATACATATTTTATTTCCCCATTTTTAGGTTCGTATGCTTCACCATGAAATTTAAGATGCTCAATACAATCAAATACAACTTCTCTACCAAGTCCTTTCATAGCAGCTTCAGAAACCACTTTTTCAATACTGGCACCTCTTCCATTCTGATTATTTATAATCAGAGTAATGATTAACTGCATGCGTTCCTGTTGGCTGGGTTGGTGGACAGATGGAGGTTCAACTGGCGGTGGTTCTTCCGTTGGATAACTATCAGTCCCTTCATAACATATTCCAATAAGTTCCATCTCAATTTTGCAATTTGGGCATATTATAGGGTCGTAATCGAAAGTTCTCTTAATTTCCTCCCTCCAACTTCGCTTGATTAGAATCATCTCCCCTTCATGGAATTCTGTTTGCCTGTGCTTGTATCCTCTCCTTGAATAGATACCGACATATCTTACAATTTTAAAATTTTTTTCTGGTATATGGCTAAGGAGTACTCGAATGAACTCAAATCTCTCCATAGTTACCGTTTTTCTCTGTTTTGTTTCTGAATCTTTGTACCAGAATGTTACCTGCTTTCCATCAAATACCATAATTCTTGATTCAGCAATGGGCGGATGCTTGACATATCTGCCAATGTATCTTGCCATATTCCAACCTTCTCCTTTTTCGAATCGATGTTCTCCATTTATCACGAATCCTTCAGGATTATTCTCGAAAAGTAGGTTTATAAAAACACTGGTCTCCCTACATCCAGGCATTTCTTTCTTTAGCATTGTTAAGAGTTTATACTGCCATTTTCTTCTCCAAAATTTATATGGTATGTAATATGTGTGTATCCAATTCCATTTCCGGTCAAAACCACCTTCAGTGACAATACAATGGACATGAGGATTATATTTCATGTCAGCCCCAAAGGTTTGCAATACCTGGATCATCCCGATCTTAAGTTTTGTTTTCATCTTGCTTTTCTTATTTGATGAGGCTACCATCTCTTCCATCGTGATTTTTGAGGCTGCAAAAAGAACTTTCTGATACTTTGGATTCTTGAATAATTCCCTCATCTTATCCGGAACAGTGAAAACCACATGCCTGTGAGGAACTATCAGAAGAATATGATGTATTTTATCTGCCCATTCATTAGCTGCCTTTGTTCCACAAGATGTACATAATCGGCATTTACAGGTGAAAGGAACATATTTTTTGGTTCCACATTTAGGACACTGATACGTTTTATAACCATTCTTTGACGTCTTGCATTTTTTGAGCCTTTCAACATTTTCGATTTCTACCGATCTTATTGAGTCTTTATATCGGACTTTGTAGTCTTCCCAGGCATTGCATGAGAAAAGTATTATTGCTATGGTTATCGTAATCGTTGCTGATGTCTTGGCTTTTGTTTTTAGAGACACAAACAAGAATGGAAGCCAAGAACATCAATTTTTCTGATGAAAAATAAGCCGCATGTTTGGGGTATACGTTTATACTTTCCTATTCGT
>JBAQLI010000063.1:0-2309 GCA_049301735.1 Candidatus Methanoperedens sp. | reverse complement strand
GCAAGAAATATATTAGCAAGATCAAAAAGTACCGTAGGAACTGCGGGAATTAACGCTTGTCCGAGTGGACTCAGTAGAGCCATGATGACGCAAGACGCGCAAGCCCTTTAGGGTTGCGTAGTTCACTTACTTGCCACAATAAGTGGGGATGGACCCGGCGCATCAATAATTGTCATATCCTTGAAACCTGCATCATCAAGCCATTCTGTGTATTCTGCCATCGTGAAAGTATTACCGTCCGTGCTGTTTACAAGCATATTGGCAGCAAACATCAAGGGAAAGACGGCACATTTACGTTCATCATCAGGTATCATTTCAGCAATCAGAACTTTCCCACCATGCTTTAGCGCCCTGTGAACCCGATAAAACAATTCGCGGGTTTTCTCTGCTCCTTCTGTATGGCAAATATGCCCCAGTATGACCAGGTCATATTGTTTCTTATCGAAATCCACTTCTCTCAGGTCTCCCGGCATATAAGTGAATCTCTTGCCAAGATCAAATTTATTCACCATCTTTTTTGTTACTTCAAGCACATTCGGCCAATCAAGAGCTGTTACATTTGCACCTTTATCAACCTGTGCAAATGCAATGCTCCAGGCACCTGAACCCGTAGCGACATCAAGTATATCCAGGTTTTTCCATGAAGAACCTGCGCCAAGCGCTTCTGCTGCGGCCTTTGCGCAGGGATAGCTCATAGGAAAAATTTGAACCACCATCTTCTCAAAGAACTCAGGACCATGTTCTTTTTCAATTTTCTTGAAGGGTTTGCCTTTCTTAGCCGCATCGGTCAGGTGACTCCACGGCTCCCACAGATCATCCACATGCTGCACAAAATCCCCGAAGTATGATGGTTTGCCTTTAACGAGGAACTTCTCCGAGAGCGGAGTAAGATCATATGTACCATTGGATTTTATAAGAAAATCCAACGATGTGAGCCCGTTCAGTATTATCTCAACACCGCGTTCACTTGCTGATGCAGCTTTTGCAATTTCAATAACAGTATGGTTTCCTTTGGCAATATGTGTGAACAATTCAAGGTCTATTGCCGTAATTAGCACCCTTGTTGTTGTAAAGGCAAATGTTGTCTCAAATATCTTTCCCGGATTTGGTTCCTCGTTATCCATATTCGTTTTTCTCCTATTTTATCAGATCTTCTGTTCCTTATTTGGTTTTCACCTTTGCAAACTGCGCAGGCATATGTAGTACATGGCACGCGTAGCAGCTTTCCATTCCGATTCCCATCCTTAGCTCTTCTGCTTCTGTTAAGTTCCCTGAATCGATCTTTTCTCCCATTGTATCGATCATAACACGGATGTCTTCACTGACATAATATTTTCGTGAAGATTCATGACATGACGAACATGTGCTGTTCATGTTATCGAACATGGTCTTGAAAAGCACAAAGCTTTGCTGCGCTCCCTTTTGATTGTTATTCTTGATATTTACACCGATCCCATCATATCCCGGAGCCAAATATTTTATCTTTGCGACAGGCCATGGCAATACGGGTTCATCCGGGTTGGGGGTGTTCAAGGTCATTTTACTGAAATCACCCCAATTGTACTTATTCCAGACTGGCGGCATCTTTTCGTTATGACAACCAGCACATTTTTCTCCAACTTTTCCTATAGTTTCAAACACTTCCGGCACATTCCCGGAATCAAGCGATACACCCATTTTTTCCACTAGATCCTGGTCATAGTATTTTTTCCATTCAGGCACAAGATTTGAACTTTCTTTATATTTTTCAGAAAAATCATTATATGATTTCTTTGCATTTTCCATATCTTGCTGCTGTAAATTCACGCCTATTCCCATCATTGCGTCACCAAGTTCGAACATTTTGATGAGATATACAGGCGGTTTGCTTTCATAATACTGGCCAAGCGAAGGTGGAAGTCCTTCTTTTTCAGATTTATTGTCCTTGCTTGAAGCAAGCCACACGCCTACCCCTAAGATTACTATTATAACTACTATAGTCACTAACAAACTGTTTTTCATACATTTCTCCTGATTCCCACCACGGAATCTATTTTGTATTTTCATTATTATACATAATAAATGTTATGGTCAATCAGTCTTCTAATTGTTTACGGAATAACTCCCGGTATTCAGTTTGAATCAACTTATGCTCATATTTAAATAAACCCCTCACCTACACAGCACAATAGTTATGAATTTGCGTTCGTATATACAACATCCTTGCGAGAAATTAAAAGCATTCTTGCACCTACATAAAAGTAGGTCGAGAGGGTAACAAACATTGCGTTTGGGATCCGTTCCCGTTGATTAACCTGTTGCCTTCTCGT
>JBAQLI010000062.1:0-9908 GCA_049301735.1 Candidatus Methanoperedens sp. | reverse complement strand
GTGTCCTCTGTGCCCTCTGTGGTTATTTTTAAAACGAAATTCAATCATTTTTAGGGCTATAAGCGAGTGCGATATAAATTTATTTATTGTTATTTATATAATCCAAGCGAATCATGACGCTATGGGTAAATACGGTCTCACCTGTGATAACCTCTTATCGATCGACGTGGTCACAGCTGATGGTCGATTCCTGAATGCCAGCAAGATAGAGAACGCCGATCTCTTCTGGGGTCTCAGGGGAGGAGGAGGGAACTTTGGTATTGCAACATCTTTTGAGTTTCAACTCCACCCGGTCGGCCCAATAGTGCTGGCAGGCATGGTGTTTTATCCTGCGACAAAGGCGAAAAGTGTGTTGCAGTTCTATAGAGATTACATCACCACGATCCCGGATGAACTCGGCACCATGGTCTTTCTCAGGACAGCGCCTGAAGTGCCGTTCCTGCCTGAAAACATCCACGGCACTGCTGTTGTTGCTATCGGCATCTGTTACGCAGGAGATCTTGAGGAGGGGGTAAAGGTCGTGGAACCGTTAAGAGAATTTGGCACGCCTCTTGCGGATACTATCGGTCCGATATACTTTAAAGTATTTCATGGAATGTTAGACTCCATAGCTCCGCCCGGTCTCCAGGTCTACTGGAAATCGGGCTACCTGGTAAACCTGAGTGACGCTGCAATAGATGCTATCATCAACCATGCCTGGAGTACTCGATCGCCGCTTTCCTACACGGTTTTATCTCATCTTGGGGGCACCTTGAGCCGCATCGACAAGGACGAGACCGCCTTTGGAGACCGGGATGGTCTATGCTCTATCAATATCAATGCAGTGTGGTCAGACCCGTTGGAATCTGATGAGCACATCCGGTGGACACGTGAGTTCTTCGCATCCACAGAACCATTCTCGACAGGCGGGGTATATGTTAACTTCCTGGGTAATGAAGGAGAGAAACGGGTCAGGGCTGCTTATGGTGAAGCAAAGTACAAACGGCTCACTGCGCTGAAAAATAAATATGATCCAACGAATTTCTTCAGCCTCAACCAGAACATCAAGCCAGGGAAGTGAAAGCGCAAAGGTGCCGAATGTATCTTATTGTTAATCCTGTCCGTTAGCTGCAAGTGCAAAAACGGACGCTCTGGACTCGTAGCGTAATGAAGGCTCGGAGTAGAACGGAATGGTTATAAGAGTATGCCGTTCGTCCGTCAATTACCATATAAACAAGTGCAGAGCTTCCGATTCATAAGTCAGATTATAGGCGATATCAAACCTGAACAAGCATAAGAGAGTATTTCCATCAAGCAACTTCATCCATATCATTACTTATTGCAAATTATGGGTATCAGGGACGTAAAAAAGAAATAAATAAAAAATCTACCTACATCCTGTCCATCATTTCTAATGCTTCTTCAAGCGGTAATGCAGGAGCTATATGGGGCACGCCGATTTCTCTAAATGGATAGGTTATCTTTAGTATTGCTTCTTCGTTTGGGGCATCAAATATTGCCACAGAGATATGCCTGCCTATCAAGAGATATCTGTTAATCAATTTCACTTCATCTGGATATTTAAATTCTTTCCAAAGTTCCATGAGTTTTGATGTAGTCTCCGGATTCCACTTGAACCATAGTACAAATAACATTCACTCACCTCCCATAATATGAATGCAATTAAGCGATATAAATACGTTGACATTATCAGAAACATTGGACTGATTCCCAAAAATTATAGCATAAGATTTCAGGTTGTGCTGATTACTAAAAAGTGCTCGGATTTTGTTTTGTATATCTGTTTTTCAGACACTTTCAAGGAATGGCTTAGGTTGCCTAATCTCAATCATATTTTTAGAAATGCAAAAACAATAGAGGAATGCAGAAGAACAAAAGACAAAACAACTATCGGCGGCTCATGAAAATATCTTGCAGAGCTTTTGGAAGGGATGAAAAACAACTAACTCGTACGAACTGATACGAACTCATGCGCCGGAGTTCGTACGTGTTCGTTCCAGTTCGTTGTTGATCTCCATATTTTTGCTTTTTTCATGTTCATTTATGAACCGCATTATCCGCAAAGAGAGCTTAATACTGAGCTTCCGGGTCTAATTTTTATTCACCAACACAAATTGTAATTATCACGATTAAACAATATGTTTATATAGTGGCGATGAACATCACCATATCATCACGACACAATCATTAATCCTGGTGGTGCATGATTTTGATTGGGGTGATGAAAAAAGGAGGATTAAAAAAGATGACGCAAAACGTAAAAAATATAAGAATTATTGGTTGTGTTCTATTGTTAATTGGATTGTTCCTACCAATGATTTCTATCAGCGCCTTAGGTATGTCTAAAGGCATAAGCTTATACGATTTAGTAACGAACATTCAATCATTATCATTTCTTGGAAATGTCAAAGATATCAATAATATTATTTCCTTGGTTTATGCAATATTTCTAATATATTTAGCTGCAATAATAATTAGTGTCTTAGCGATTATTAATAATAGCAGGAAATTTACAATTATATCAGGCATCTTGGCATTTGTATATTCTATCATTATTTTCTTTGGGGTTCAATATGCAAAATCCCAGCTTACATCAACTGCCAATGCCAATCCATTTTCCAGTGCAATTGGCGCTGCTGCAGCAAGTATGTTCAATGTTGATATTGGAGTGGGAGCCGCATTTGTTGCTTCATTGTTGCTTCTGGGAGCAACTAAAATCGAAAATCTGTTAGGAGCATCATCACAACAGTTGCCTGATATTTCCAGGGACCAGGGTTCGGTCAAGCCAGTGCCCCTCGAACAGTCAGAAGCATCATCTCAACAGTTGCCTGATACTTCCAGGGATCAAAGTTCGGTCAAGCCAGTGCCCCTCGAACGGCCAGAAGTATCATCACAACAGATGCCTGATATCCTGAAGGGTCTAAAATCCTCGGATTTTACGACTTTCAACAACCACTCTGAGATTAAATTCATCGGATTGAATAAGATAGCCATAATTGGGGTTGGTATAATCCTATTAAGCTTATTTCTACCATGGACATCTGTTATGGGATTTTCAAGCGCTATAATATCCTCAGGAACAGGTATTTGGTATCTTATTCTTGCCCTGGCAGCAGCTGCAGCAATTTTTATGAAAAATCTCAAGGCAGGTGCTCTTGTCCTTACCATTGTGGGTTTAATTGGATTATTATTTAATATTTCGTCCCTCTTTGGTTACCAAAGTTCATTCTTAGCTACTGGATTCTACCTTTATATCATAGGAAGTATAGCCATAACTTACGTAGGAGTATCCAGGCTCAAGGAGATGCGTTAAAGAAAATTATAGAGGAGAAAATAAATGAAATTAAAAATAACAAAATTCATATATCTTTCGATGGCCGTTTTCCTGATTGTAGGAATTTCAGGATGCACAGATTCGAAATCAGGCATATCCTCGAAATTGGCTGCATCCGAAAATTCCGGCATATTTTCAGAAACAGCATATCCAATGCCTCTCAGTCCCTGTAAAGATACGTTATCAATATATCAAGCAATTTATAAAAATGGAGATACGCTCAAAATTAGTTTTGAAGAAAAAACTAATCCGTGTGAAAATTATTTTGTTGGAATGGAGTATTTCATTAAAAACCCGAATACTAAAGACAATTTGTACAATCCAGGTGACCTCTATAAATATTGGACTAATTCTCCATTGACTGGTGAATATAGACCGATGTATAGTGGGCCTAGTGGTACTATAGAATGGACTAATGACGGCAAGGTTTACCCATCATCTAATGGCGATGTTAATGAAGCAAATGAACTTATAAAAATTGGAACCAATAAAGCCAATGAAATTGTGAATAGATACAAATCCGGACAATTAAAGTGATTAAATATTCACCAAACATTTCTAAATTATTCATAAGTCAAGGTGGGAGAACGATGAATTGCTTTCCCACACTTTTTTAAATCTCCAGCTTCAGTATCGCTCTTTTCTTGTTTAACTTGCTCATGCGTGAACTGCGTGTATATATCAAGCATGTTTGTATCGGCATATCAGCCAAAATATTTATAATTCCAAACCCCAACTTTAGCACATCATTGAGGTCATAATATAATGCAAAAAATAATAGTAACAGGAGGAGCGGGTTTTATCGGAAGCCATGTAGTAGACAAATTACTAACAGGCGGAAATGAAGTCACAGTTATTGATAACCTGAGTTCCGGGAAAATGGAGTTTCTTGAACATCATATTCCTGATAAGAATTTCAAATTCGTTAAACTTGATATGCTCGAACTTGAAAAATTAACACACGCCATCAAAGGCGCGGATTTTATATATCATCTTGCAGCAAATCCCGATGTTCGCCTTGGGGCTGAAAATACCAAAGTCCATCTTGAGCAGAACATAATCGTTACTTATAACCTGCTTGAAGCGATGCGGATGAATAAGCAGCAAAATATTGTTTTTACATCCACATCAACAGTATATGGCGAGGCATCAATTATACCCACACCTGAAAATTATGGGCCTCTTGTCCCGATATCATTATACGGCGCCTCAAAACTTGCATGTGAAGCGCTCATCACTTCATATTGCCATACATTTGATATGAGATCCTGGATATTCCGGTTTGCAAATATCGTGGGCGAGCGGGGAACACACGGGATAATAATAGATTTCATTAACAAGCTCAGGAAAAATCCTGAAACTCTTGAGATACTTGGGGATGGGCAGCAGCGAAAATCTTATATCCATGTTTCTGATTGTGTGGATGCTATTTTATTTGTAGTAAAGAACAGCCATGAAATGGCAAATATATTCAATATCGGTTCAAATGATACAATAAATTCAACCGAAATTGGCGAGTTGATCGTTAAAGAAATGGGATTAAAAGATGTTAAATTCACATATACAGGCGGGAAGCGCGGCTGGAAAGGAGATGTACCAAAAATGCTTCTTTCCATCGAAAAATTGCAGCAGCTGGGCTGGAAACCCACCCACAATTCAAAAAGCAGCGTAAGCGCTGCGACAAGAAGTACTTTAGGAAAATTATAATGGTCACTTTATTCTGTCCAAAATGCGGTAAAGATACGGATGTTTTTTTTGAAAACATATGCCTGGAATGCTTCACGGGAAACAGGACCCTGATCGAGTGCCCCGCAGTCCTTTATTCGCGCATATGCCGGACTTGCGGTTCCGTATTCAAGAAAGGTCGATGGTCATCAAGGGAGGATGAGGAAAAGACCGTTCGTGAATGTGTAAATGAGTCGCTGAAGATAGATAACGATGCTGATGACCTGAAATTGACAATAACGCCAAAGTTCCTTGATTATTCAAGATACAGGGTACATGTAGATGCAAGCGCTAAAATCAAGGATGCGCCGATCGAATCTTCGCTTGATACGGAAATGAGGATTAGCTGGGAGACCTGCGATACGTGCAGCAGGATATCCGGAGGTTATTTTGAGGGCATTGTCCAGATACGTGCTGATAAACGCCTCCCGACGAGTGAAGAGCTTAAAAAATGCACACAGATCGCAAAAGATGTTTCAGGGCGCTCGCGGGAAAAGGGCGACAGGCTTGCATTTATTTCACAAACTCTTGATCTTGAAGAAGGTATTGATTTTTATGTGGGCTCAATGAAGCTTGGAAAGCAGATTTGCAGGGCGATCATTGAAGTTTTCGGAGGAAAATTCCTGGAATTTCCCAAGCTTGTGGGACAGAAGAACGGCGTAGACCTTTACCGGATCACGTTTGCTCTTCGCCTTCCGGAATTCGTCAAGGGGGATATTATAAGCGTTGGGGATAAAGTCATTGAAGTCCAGAACTGCGGAAAGCATGTGAGCGGCCTCGACCTTGAAACCGGAAAAAGGTTCATGGAAAATTTCAATGACCTGATAGACGTAAAGAAATTAAGCCGGAGACTGGATGCAGTTCCTGCGGTACTCGTTGCGGATGAGGGAAGCACGATACAGGTCATGGACCCTGAAACTTATGAGTCGGTTACCATAAAAAGGCCGGAATTCCTGAGCGCAGAGCCGGGAAATGAAGTCAATATCGTTAAAACTGTGAAAGGGATTTATGTGGTGCCTTGATTTTATTTTATATTATTTTTGAGGCTTTTTATAATTTTTCGGATATCTTTCAATTAGTATCCTCACAATACTGGGGAAAACAACCATCAACACCCATCAACTACCATAAATTTTTTAGACTACCCGGTATTTATTTATAGTGTTACAGCTTACCACAAGTTAAGTAGGGTTCTGCTCAAAAATCTTGTGGGAGTTGTATCTCTACAGGGATATGGTGAAAAAATGGTATTAAAAAACATTTGCGGAGGGCGTGCCCTCAGGATTGCGGTGGGAATAACAGTGGTGTTGTTATTGATGACTGGCGGGGCGGGGGCCCTCATGTTAATCAATGAGACTGGCCGTGATTGTATTTCATTTGGAACCTGGGATGCTGGGACAATGACGTGCACTATGACAACTGATCTAAATGATATAATCCAGATAGAAAGTAATGGAGTAATCTTGGATGGTAATGGGCACACAATAACAATACCAAATTATAGAGGCGCTGGGGTTGCCCTTTCAGGAAGAAGGGGCGTCACTATCAAGAATCTGAATATTGAAAACGGAGTGTGGGGATACGGAGTTTTCCTTTCAAATTCCAGCAATAATTATCTTATGGGAAACCATGTATCGAAGGTCTGGTATGGCATCTATTTGGCCCAAAATTCCAACAACAACACGCTCAGTGGCAATAATGTATCGAACAACAATGGCTACGGCATCTATCTGTACGGCTCCGACAACACGTTGATCGGGAACAATGCCAATTCGAACAACGACAAAGGTATCTATCTATCCGGTTCCAACAACATGTTGATCCGGAACAATGCCAATTCGAATAACAACCATGGCATCTATCTGACCTATTCCAACAGCAACAACCTGATCAGCAATAACGCCTCAAATAATACTTACTACGGCATCTATATGGTCGCTTCCAACAACAACACGCTTAGAAGCAACAATGCATCGGACAATCGATATGGCATCTCCATGTCCGGTTCCAATAACATGATAATAGGGAACAATGCCAACTCTAACAACAATGGCTACGGCATGTCTCTGTTCGGTTCCAATAATACGCTGATAGAGAATAATGCCAACTCTAACAACAATGGTAATGGCATCTATCTATCCGGTTCCGATAACACGCTGATCGGGAATAATGCCAATTCGAATAACAGCGCTGGCATCTCACTGATCGGCTCCAATGGCAAGCTGAGCGGCAACCACGCAGCCAACAACAACATCGGCATTTATCTGGACGGTTCTAACAACACGCTGAATAGCAACGATGCGTTAAATAACGACGTTGGCATCTCTATATCGCCTTTTTCCTACAACAACATCATTCACAATAACTACTTCAAAAATCAAAATAATTTCCTTTTAAGTTACTCCTACTCTTACTTCAACACCTGGAACATCACCAAAACTTCTGGTATGAACATTATAGGTGGCCCCTATCTCGGCGGTAACTTCTGGGCTAATCCAAATGGCACAGGATTCAGCCAGACCTGTACTGATGCAGATAACGATGGGATTTGTGATGTTCAATATACTCTTGATAGTAACAATATCGACTATCTGCCACTTACTAAATATGCAGCAACAACAATAGTCACAGTCACATCTCCAAATGGAGAAGAGAACTGGCAGGTTGGTACAATCCAGACCATAAAGTGGACCTATACTGGAAATCTTGGATTATATGTAAAGATCGAACTGTTAAAGGGGGGAGTGCTGAATCGCGTTATCAATTCAAGCACATCAGCAGGAAGCAGCGGTTCTGGTTCCTACAACTGGCTGATTAACTCTACTCAAACTATGGGAACAGATTATAAGATCAGGGTCACAAGCACTACTAATTCAGCATATACAGACACCAGTAATAATAATTTCACTATCAGTACTAAAACCCCATCAATTACAGTTGTCTCTCCGAATGGCACAGAGAACTGGAGAAGAGGTACAACTCAAACCATTAAATGGAATTCAAGCGGCAGTCTAGGAACGTATGTTAAGATTGAACTCCTGAAAGCAGGAATCTTAAACAGAGTGATTATAGCAAGCACACCGAATGACGGGACACATCCATGGCTAATTCCAACAACACAGGCGCCTGGAACAGACTACAAAGTGAGGATCACCAGCACCACCAATTCTACATACAATGACACAAGTGATAACAACTTCACTATCCCGGTTCCCACCATCACTGTCAAAACTCCAAATGGCGGGGAAAGTTGGATCAGGGGCACAACCAAAATCATAAACTGGAGTTCTACTGAGAGTCCAGGATCTTATGTCAAGATAGAACTCCTGAAACCAGGAGTTCCGAACAGAGTTATAATATCAAGCACCCTGAATGACGGTTCACATCCCTGGCTGATTCCCGCGACATTGGCTCCGGGAAATGACTATAAAGTGAAGATTACAAGCACGATCAACGTCTCAAACAACGACTCGAGCGATAATAATTTCGCCATCCCCGTTCCATCATTCACAGTGGTTTCTCCCGATGGAGGGGAGAACTGGACACGGGGCACAACCAAAAACATCAGATGGAATTCTACTGAGAGTCCTGGAACGTATGTTAAGATAGAACTTCTGAAAGCAGGAGTCCTGAACAGAGTGATAATATCAAGCACTCTGAATGATGGGTCACATCCCTGGCTGATTCCTGCGACACTGGCTCCGGGAAATGACTATAAAGTGAAGATCACGAGCACCATTAACGCTTCAAACAATGACACAAGCGATGATAATTTCGTTATCCCCGTTCCATCATTCACAGTGGTTTCTCCCGATGGAGGGGAGAACTGGACAAGAGGAACAAACAAAATTATCAATTGGAATTCTACTGAAAGTCCCGGAACTTATGTTAAAATAGAACTACTGAAAGCAGGAGTTTTGAACAGGGTGATCGTAGCAAGCACTTTGAATGACGGTTCACATCCATGGCTAATTCCGGCTACACAGATTCCAGGAAATGACTACAAAATGAGGGTCACGAGCACAGCCAATGCTTCAAATAAGGATACCAGCGATAACAACTTTACAATCCCGGCCCCATCCATCACTGTCGTTTCTCCAAATGGTGGAGAGAACTGGACACGAGGAACATCCAAAATCATCAATTGGAATTCTACTGAGAGTCCAGGAACGTATGTTAAAATAGAACTACTGAAAGCAGGAATCCTGAACAGGGTGATCGTAGCAAGCACCTTGAATGACGGTTCACATCCCTGGCTTATTCCGGCTACACAAACCATAGGAAGTGATTACAGGGTGAAGATAACGAGCAACAGTAACATATCAAATACTGATACAGGCAATAACGACTTCACTATTGGTAGTTGATATGCAGCGTCTGGATAAAGACCGCACAGCAGAAGCTTTCTATAACAATCCTGGATGAAAAAATCCGGGATTGGGATACTGTGACTCTTCATTTCTCCATATCTCTTCCCCCACAACGAACATGTTCACCATCTGATCCATAGAGATCGTTCCCATGATAAGAGGCATCGCTCTTCGCCTCTCGGAATTCGTGATGGGGGATAAATGGTGTAGGCGATAAAGTCATTGAGATCCAGAACTGCGGAAAGCAAGCATGTGAGCGACCTCGACCTTGAAACCGGAAAAAGGTTCATGGAAAATTTCAATGACCTGATAGACGTAAAGAAGTTAAGCAGGAAACTTGATGCAGTTCCCGTTTCATTATATCACCAAAAAATTAGAAAAGGGATTATTCCCTTTTCTTTTTCTTTAATTAGGCAACCATGGCTTTCCTGCCCAAACTAGGCTATCCTTGTTTGTATCGGTCAATGTATTCATAAAGA
>JBAQLI010000061.1:0-4041 GCA_049301735.1 Candidatus Methanoperedens sp. | reverse complement strand
AAACACTAAGAGAAGAGCATAAAACTAGAATCTCGATAAAGGCGAAAGGAATCAAGGCTTTTCTAAATGATAAAGTAGATAAAATTAAAAATATATTAAAAATTAATAGTGATTAATGAAACTATGGAACTGGCATCATAGCATTACACATCTACCACCAATCTACCGTTCTTCTTTTTAATTGTGGTTCCAAATTCCTCTGAAAGCTTAATCATTCTTTCGCTTACCTCCTTATGTACATCTCCCTTAGCGATGTTGACCTGGCACTCGGAGATTTCCACCGGAATCATCTCCACACGTTTTATCTTTCCGCGCGATACCATCACAAGGAAGAGAAGCTGCTGGTCATTTTTTTCCTCATGCCCAACGTAGTAGTCGTCGATAAAGTCTCCCGTATCGTACATTATAACCTTCCCCCCATATATCTCAATTCCCTGAAAGATATGAGAGCTGTGACCATGGAAGATATCCACACCCATCTCGATCACAGCATGCGCGAACTCCCTGAAGCTTTTTGTGGGTTTCTCTCGCATATTAGGTCCCCAATGGATGGAGAACACCCAAGGTCGGCCAACGAACGCGCCTCGTCGATGGTTGCTCGCACCCTCTTTACTATTTTGTCTGCAAACATAATAGGAATATAGTTTGTGCCCGGTGAGATTTCCGTGGCAGCAAAGGCAGGTTCATTGTCCGTGAATGAGACCACTCCCACCCTCATACCTCCTGCCTCAATCACAGCAGGCTTTGATGCCTCGCGCAGGTTGCTACCGGCCCCGGCATGGGCAATTCCTGCGTTATCGAGCCGATTAAGCATTTCCAGCAAAGCCTCCTCAAGTGTATGATTATTGGCAAGCGACACATAATTTACTCCAGCTATTTTGAGAACATCAATCGCGTGGGGATCTGCCCTGAGGAAGAACAGCTTTGGGGTCTTATCCCATGAGGTACCATTCTTCGCAATCACACACTCAAGGTTTATTAACAGCATGTCGGCTTTTTTTATAAGCGGCAGCGTGTCGCCCCACACATAAGAAGCTCCCATGTGCCTTATCATCTCGTTAACGAGCCGACCGAATGCAAGGACAAGCTCCCCCTCACCATCGATATTCATAACAGTGTGATTTCCTTATTAACACTTATCTTTATGCGAACCGCAAGCTTTTATTATCACAGGACAATATTGATTTGAGATACAAAGAGTGGGAATATGATTCTTGTCACCGGCGGAACAGGATTTGTGGGAAGCCATCTGATGAAAAGACTCGCTTCCGAAAGAATTCAAACACGATGCCTTGCGCGAAAAACCTCTGATATCGAAAAATTGAAAGAACTTGGAATAGAAGTAGCGTATGGCGACGTACTTGATAAAGAGTCCCTGAAAAAAGCGGTGGAAGATGTGGAAACCGTGATACATCTTGTGGGCATTATCGTTGAGAAAAAAGGCGCAACCTTCGAGATAATCCATACCCGGGGAACAAAAAACCTAATAGAGGCGAGCAAGGCTGCAGGTGTTCAACTTTTTATCTACATCAGTGCCCTGGGCGCGCGGGAAAATGCCAGAAGCAGGTACCACAAAACAAAGTGGGAAGCAGAGAGAGAGGTGATAAACAGCGGACTGGAATACGTCATATTCAGACCTTCGATAATGATCGGCGAGGGGGGTGAATTTATCACCATGCTCTCCAGGATTGTGCGCTGGGCACCGATAATACCAATAATAGATGGGGACAGCAAGGTGCAGCCCATTTATGTTGAAAATACAGTGGACTGTATCCTGAAATCGCTGACCGATCCCAAAACGGCTGACCGGATATTTGAGATCGCCGGGCCTGACCAGATAACATATAAAGAGCTTTTTCTTACATTAATGGAAGTTCTTGATATTGACAGGCCAACTTTTCAAATACCAATTACCTTCATGTGGCCTGCGGCATGTATTCTTGAAGGAATATTGGAAAACCCACCCATAACAACCCAGCAGTTGACCATGCTGCAGGAAGTTTTTAACCTTAAGCTCGTGCCTCTCAAGGAAGCCTTACAGACATTTTTGCAGCCAAAAACAAGGGAGAAAAATTAATGTACATACCAAAAGCAGCGTTCTTAACAAAAGGAGTAGGCATCCACAAAGATAGACTTGCCTCTTTTGAGCTTGCATTGAGAGATGCCGGTATAGAAAAATGTAATCTAGTGTCTGTGTCAAGTATCCTTCCCCCAAAATGCAAAATAATCCCAAAAGATGAGGGGTTAAAGAATCTCTCGTCCGGTCAGATAACCTTCTGCGTGTATGCAAGAAATGATACAAACGAACCCAATCGCCTGATTGCCGCCGCGATCGGGGTTGCATTACCAAAAGATACCAGTATTTATGGATATTTATCGGAACATCATTCTTTTGGTGAAGTAGCAAAAAAAGCTGGTGAATATGCGGAGGATCTTGCAGCTTCCATGCTTGCAACTGCTCTTGGTATTGATTTTGATATTAACAAGGCATGGGATGAAAGAAAGCAAATATACAAAGCAAGCGGTCACATTTTCAGGACAACCCATATTTGCCAGACTGCAGAAGGCAATAAGGATGGATTGTGGACAACTGTTTTTGCAGCAGCTGTTTTTCTGGAAGGTGAGAAAAATCCATGAGTGATATCGAACTTTCGGATGAAGATCTGAAAGGATACCTTGCAGCGAGGAGTTTTGTAAGAGCGATTGGTGCTGAGATAGTGGGCAATATCAAACTTGGCATGACTGAAAAGGAGGTAGAAGAAGCTGCATCTTTAGTTTTCAATAAAAATGGCGTCAAGCAGCACTGGCATCGAGCTACTTTACCAGACATACTCGAATTCTTCGGGAGAACGATATTGTCTTGATAGATATAGCTCCCGTATACAACGGCTACCCTGCAGATTATACAATAAACCATGTAATGGGCAGTGATCCAGATCTTGAGGCTCTGACTGCATATGCGCGTGATGTTTCAATCAAGATTGCCGGGCATGTAAAAGAGGGAATGGTCGTAGAAGATGTGTTCCACCGGGCACAGGAGTTCATAGGCAAAAACCCTGATTACACTCTGGCATATCCACCCTTTATTTCCATGTTATGAATGGACTCTGGACCATCGAGCCTTACATTATGTACAAAGATCGGGCTGCCAAATTCGAGCAGCTTGTATTTATTGGAAAGGAGACAGTAATTCTATGAAAACTGTGATAACAGACGCTCTGTGTACTTTTTGCGGTTGTTTATGCGACGATATAATGATCGTAGTAGAGGATAACAAGATAATTGAAGCAAAACATGCCTGCATCCTTGGCTCGGCAAAAATACTGGGACAATGCAGACTCGGTGCGAAACTTATAGAGACACATCGCACGATAAAACAACCTCTGGTGCGGACTAACAAGAATGAAGATTTCAGGGAAGTATCTTACGATGAGGCAATCGACGAAGTTGCAAAGATACTTGCCAATTCAAAGAGGCCTCTTCTTTATGGCTGGGCTTCGGCGTCATGCGAAGTGCATGAAAAAGGAATCCTTCTGGCAGAAGAACTCGGCGCGATCATAGACAATACCTCATCTGTGTGCCACGGCCCCACCGGGCTTGCAATTCATGAGAAAGGCATGCCAAGTGCCACACTCGGTCAGATAAAGAACCGCTCGGATGTTATTGTGTTTTGGGGCTGCAATCCTGTCCAGGCCCATCCAAGGCACATGAGCCGTTATTCAAGTTTTTCCAGGGGATTTTTCACAGAGAAAGGCAGGAAAGGACGCAAGATCATTTCTGTGGATGTCCGGAAAACCCATACGTCTGATGTGGCAGATGAATATGTGGAAGTGCAGCAGGGAAGCGATTATTTGGTAATTTCTGCACTCAGAGCGATACTTTCAGGTAATCCAGATGTTGTACCTGAGAAAGTAGGTAATGTTACCAAAGAACAGCTTATAAATATTATTGATATATTAAAATCTGCAAAGTTCGGCGTGATATTCTTTGGCATGGGACTCACCCAGAGTAAATCAAGGTATAAGAATATTGATAATGCGA
>JBAQLI010000060.1:0-1784 GCA_049301735.1 Candidatus Methanoperedens sp. | reverse complement strand
AAACACTAAGAGAAGAGCATAAAACTAGAATCTCGATAAAGGCGAAAGGAATCAAGGCTTTTCTAAATGATAAAGTAGATAAAATTAAAAATATATTAAAAATTAATAGTGATTAATGAAACTATGGGTTTTTAGTATATTGATTTCGAAAAAAGAAGGATTGAGGCAAATTGTCTTATATTTTCTTACTTTTTGCTCCTTTTTTAACTGGCATATAATCCTCAAGGGTCAATAACAGTACTCCCTTCATTTCCGCCTCCTTTTTCATCCTATCAGTAAATCCCGATTTGCTGATCAGCGCAAAATATTCCTTCCTGTCGTGATGCCACTTCACATAACCCGCTTTTTTAACAAGTTTGAAATAAACATCTATATCGACTTTGTTATTCTCCCATTTGCATTCACAGAATAGAATCTCCAATGTGTCATCATTAACAGCTACAAGGTCGATCTCGTACTCATTCTGTCCCTTCGGAACTATCGGGATTTTGCCCCATTCCCTGCCAAGTTTCTGGAACCTGAACGGTAATTTTTCCTGGGAGTTGAGAGAAATTAACATCTCCTTACCGATTTGCTCAAACGTCTCTCCAAGATAGGCATTAAAGCTATTTTTCACATCATCGATTGCCGGTTTTTTATCTCCCTGTTCAATTTCATCCCTGTGCGATAAGACATAGCGGAACCAGAATCTCAAAAAGTTGTCTTCGATCCTGTAGATGGTCTTTTTTGTTGTGGGTTTCTCAAGTACAGGATGTTCTTTTCTCACAAATCCGAGTTTTATTATTGTGTCCAGATAATACGGCAGGTCTTTTGCTTCCAGATAAGATTTGGAGGCAATTTCTCCAGGTCTTGCTGCTCCTTTTGATATTGCATAAAGGATATTCATGAACGTCGCAGGCTCTTTCAGCTCTTCCCGCAGTAAAAATTCGCCTTCTGCATACATTACAGCCTCCTTTGCAAAAAATACATTCTGTAAATTCTCATAATATGATTTGTTTGGGTCAAAGAATAACAGGTAAAAGGGAACGCCTCCGGCTGCACCATATATGTTCACTATTTCATGAAGCGGCTGTTCAGGGAAAAATTCCCTAATATGCCTGAACAGGATAGGTTTTACCTGCATCTGACCGGTTCTTCTTCCGTATAGCGGACTTGAATGGGACAGCGTGCTTTTCTCCATCATTGATACAGATGAACCGCACAGGATGAGGTGAAATAAACCAGCTTTTAGTATCTCATCCACTATCAACTGGAATACCGAAGGGATGGAATCATCCATTTGAGCAAGATATGAGAACTCATCAATAACTATTACCAGTTTTTGTCTTTTGCTCCATTTTGTTTTTATATATTCGAAAACTTCATCAAAGGTTTCAAGATTTGGCTCAAAATCATTAAAAAATTCAGCAGCTTTTTTTCTTAACCTGAAAAGATTCGGTTTTGTTCCTCGTTTATCAGCTAGAAAGTAGATGTTGGGTTTATCTTTCAGGAAATTACTGATCAACTCAGTCTTGCCTACACGGCGGCGGCCATAGATCACTGAAAAAGAGAAACTCTCCGATAGATATTCCCTGTTCAAATAAGCTCTCTCTTCATCGCGGTCAATAAATTTTCGGAGCATAATCATTATAGTCTATATCCGAATTATTTATAACTTTCGGAATTTAGAGGTTTAGGATATCGTGCCTATATTCCGCACATTTCCATCATGCAACATACCACTTTTAAGATTTTCAACGGACCAGTCATATACTTCGTTAAGTAAAGGTTGAATCTGTGTGAAA
>JBAQLI010000059.1:0-96931 GCA_049301735.1 Candidatus Methanoperedens sp. | reverse complement strand
ATGCCCATAGCAGTAGTACCTCTGACTACCGTTTTCAGTCCCATTCTTCTTCATTTCTTTGGAACCACATTTCGGGCAAACCACACCATTATGCCATCGAGTTCGCCGAAGATGTTCAAAACATTTCTCCTCAGAAGGCATAAAATCTGATATTACTAACTCCCCTTTAATCATACATGTTATATATTTATTGAACTGGTTCTAATAACTTATGTAGCAACGATTTGCTTTAGATGAGCGGTACTTTCATATCTGTATTGTATATATATCTTCATGTTATGTTTATTATAGAGGTCAAGAATTAATCTTTCTCAATTAACTTCAATATTGATGGGAACATGGTAGCCTTAACTCCGTATTACACAGTTTTTACAGTGTGATAATAGTATGAATGAACTTGATCCAGAATCTCAAAGAATAAAAGATGTTTATGCTTACTTTGGTGTAGTGATGTATTATGCTCAATGTCTTGAACGGACAACAGCGATATCATTGGCTACAGTTTATGGGCCCGGTCCACAAAAAATCACAAGAACACAATTTGATGTTTTACTCGAATCAAATTTTAAAAAAACACTTGGAAAGCTCATTCATGAACTACGTAACGGTTCATCAATCTCTGATGATTTTGAATCTATCCTATCAGAAGCTTTAAAAAAAAGAAATTGGTTAGCTCATCATTATTTTTGGGATAGAGCACAAAAATTCAAAACAGAAGAAGGGCAAAAAGATATGAAAGAAGAACTGCAGGAAATTGCAGATTATTTTAAGGAAATTGACAAAAACTTAACTTTGATCTTAACAAATTGGGGGAAAAAATATGGTGTAACAGCAGAAATGATTCAACAGGAATTTGATATTTTAGTGAATATTGAAAAATGAAGTTGAGATAATTTTGTCAATTACAATGTATAAAATATATGTTTACTAATTAGAGAAAGAAAATGGCATGGAATGATATTTTTTATAAGACTCAGTGTTGTTCTTGTTATAACATCATAAAATTGCATACAAGAGATTTATTGAATACGGATTTTATATATAAATGTCCTTATTGTAGCAATTACATAAAACTGAAGTATCCACCTCAACCAAACCTTCCCAATTCATTATATATTGGTCCAGAAAAGCTGAAACGCATCAAATTATTACCTCTACCTCCAAAAAATGTCATCTATGAAGGACATGGAAAATATCATCAGTTTTTTGGTGACGGAGATTGTGGCCAATGTCACTATGGAAAAAGTTTTCCTGACTCCTATGGAGCTCCCATGGATTGTGGCTTTACTCTTCCAGATCAAATTCAACCATATTCTGTGAGAAGCTTTTTAACACAGCTATCACTAAGAAAAGATTTCCCCTGTAAATATTTTGTGCATATTTCACAAGAAGATGTTTATGGAAAAATAATTTTGAAAGAAGGATGTATGAAGTCATGTGGCGGCTGTAATTATCGAAATGATATTCATCCATGTCATGTTGCTAATGGATGGATTCATGGAGAAGAAAGTTGTTCCGGTTGGGAATATATTGCTAATTTATGCCAGTCAGAAAATGAAAGACGCTTCTTACATCAATATTTAAGAATAAACCACGATAGAGAATCACCAATGCCTATCCCTCAGGCTCATATCGAAATTACAGAGCGCATTCGAGTAGATTTTGTCATTTTTGTACCAATAACCCGATTCAAATGGAAATGGCTTGCGATAGAAATCGATTCAAGGTTTTATCATCAGGATTCAAATAAGGATCTTCAAAAGAATATTATGATGGAAAGCCAGGGCTATGAAGTTATACGTTTATCTGCTGAAAAGATGATGTTAGATCAAGTTCGTGAACTTTGCAGTAAAATTACTGAAATACAATCTGCTTTTAAAAGAAGGGGTTTTAATTCATAAATACAGAAGGAAGTGGGATATTACGATCACAGTCCAAGAGAAATAAATCTTATGTGTTTTGTCGCCTGCATGGCCTCGTATAAAGCTGGGAAAGGCATCACGATAATGCAGGGGTGAGCATCGCTCACATCGCAATAATGGAAACGATTATATGAGATATTGAAGAAGATAGATTATATCGTATCTGGATGTTGTTTTCTGGTAAAGGCTTTTAAAATGTGCATATATTATTATTATTAGGCTTAACATATGCAGAATACTTACTGCATTGCTTTACAATGAAGTCATTCTGAGGCATGATAGATTTTCAAATGATTTGATTATGAAAATGAGTTATATATTTAAAAATACATGAATGGTAATAATTTATATTTATAATGTCTAATTTTTATACGAGACAGGAATTATTATTTCGATACCAGAGTCTCTAAATTTTGTTATAAGTGAATCTGGTAGTTGGTTATCTGCTTTTGGATTTAAACATAATTCTTTAACAATATTATGTTTATTGTCAAAATAACGGATATATAGTAAAACCGCGGAAATCATCGAATTATCTATTATGTGTTCTCCTTCTTCAATGTGAACAATGTTTCCATTTTTTTCCCATACTCTATCAAAGCCAAATCCTCTATAAATATTCTTCCTTTCAGGAATAGAAGATGGGCCCAAGTATAATGCAATAATTCCAGGATTAGACTTCGATAATTGATTACTTTCCTTGCATAATTTGTTTCTATAAATATCAGGTTGTTGATATTTGATTTTTCCAATTCTAATAGAATTCTCGTAAACATTTAGCTTGCCATTTTTAATCTTCGCAATAAATTCATCAGTTCTACCATCATCTGTTTCCAAGGCTACTTTGTTTTTTTCATCATTAAGTTTCAAAACAAGAGAATTCTTTTCAGTGGATATTTTTATAATATTACAGTTATCGATTTTTTCAATTTTTCCTGTTTCTTCTAAATCAACATCGTAAATCTGTTCTAGATAGTTTACGAGTTTGTCATTATCGTTTCCTGGAATATCATCCCAACTAAACATGCAAATATCTTCTATTTCAGGTCCCTGCCGAATAGACACTTCAATAAACACTTCCAATCCGTCACTAACAATTTTTATATCACTTTTCTTGTTTGAAATTGAAGGTTCGAATTCAACTTTAAATTCCATATTTTTTAAAAAATATCCAATTTCAATCTCAGCTAAGGTACTTAAAAAAGAATTTTTTTCAGTTATTCTTTTAAAATGCTTTTTTTTGGAGTTGATTTCATCCTTCATATCCTTCAATAATTTTTCTAAATAATCTATGTATTGAAGTGAATGGCTATCCAAAGAACTCCCATCTTGACCCGTAAACGTGAATTGTTTTGCCAATAAGTGCATTTCACTTTTATCTTTCATAATCTCCTTTTCAAACCATTCTTGTGTAAATACCTCTAAAATATTTGGATAATTATTAATAATTACGGAAATGTCTATCATTATTACTCACTGTAAACTTTACATAATAAAGCCTTAATTGTATCCAATAGACGGAAAAAGCAAAAAGATGCGTATAATTTTTAGATGGGGCCGGTCTGGAGGAGCAGGGAGGTTTTTCTAACTCTTTGTTACTGCACATAATCGTAAATTAGTACGCAGTTTTTTCAAGCTTGCAACGGGACGAACTCCTACCGATTGGGAAGAGGTCGTCGCGTGGTTTAATGATTCAAGCAAATTGTCACCGGAAGCTTTTTTCAAGTAACGCTCTCAGCTTCGTCCCAGATAAGAGAGCTCGCATCGTGGTAAAGGCAAGCCATACCATGGGAGGCTTCGCGCACACGAGAAGGAGAGTGCGCCAAGCCATTACTCACGATGCTAAGTAACACTTTGTTATCGCGATGCAGGTTGCTGCACGGAGGCATAGACACATGGAAGATGAGAAATTTTCAGATAAGGTATTTGCCACAGCAGATCAGGCTGTGGGGCATGGTGGAGAGAAGGTTCCTGTACTGGGTTACTTGATATGGTACTCGATCAAGGAATCAAGGATGAAGATAACAGACCTGAGAAGGATATTCACACAGGTTGGGATATCATCAGACTTCATCCCGGAAGAGACGTCTAAGATCAATGCGTTCAAGAGAGCGACGTCTGAACTCAGTGAAGAGATAGAGGTGGAGATAGAGCCAGGTAAGACCGCAGTATATATGGTCAGAACGAAGGCTAAGTCCGATGATGAACTGGTCAAGTCGGTTATCAAGGAGATAAGGGACGCCACAAACAAGACGCTCGAGTACAAGGAGATTGGGAGAGCCCATTTCGATAAGGATACGGAAGACGTCAGGTACTTCGATCTTGAGACCGATAGCCAGCCGGTGACAACTCAGATAAAGCAGTTGTACAGCACATATTGCTCGAACCTAACTGGCAAGCAGATCAGGGCAGTATTCCACGAGATAATCCAGAGCATGTCGCCAACTCTTGTGAGACCAAGCGGAGCGGTGTACTTCATCCCATACGTACATGCCGATATGGTTCAGAAGATGGAAGTCCTGTCTAAGGAACTGGGCGCATTTGGTATAACAGACTTTGAGTCTGCATTTGAGAGCATTCCATTGATCGATGCCGATAAGACCAGGGCTCTGGTTGAGGTAAGGTTCGAGGAACAGAATACGAGAGATGCTGACAGAACTCTGGTAGAACTGTCAAAGATGCTCCAGGGCACAGATGCCACTCCAAAGACCGCAGCCAAGTATGTGGAGCAGGTGAAGGCAGCCAAGGAGAACATAGCCCGGTATGAGGGCTTACTCAATAAGGAGATGTCTGTAGCCAGGATGAAGGTAGAGGTTCTTGACGGACAGGTTCAGAAACTCATAGAGAAGATAGCTCAGCAACCGATTGTCCAGCCAGCCAAGAAGGAGAGTAAGAAGGAAGCTGCTGGCACACCAGCAGTCGCCATCGTAGTCCCACACCACGAGACTGCACAGGCATCAGCAGCGCCAGCCGAAGCAGTAGTAGAGGCAGGGGCAGCACAGGCACCAGCCGCAGAGATAATTGTTGCGTCAGTTCCGGCAACAGATAAGGGTGCGGCACCGTTCATGACAACAAACTCGACAATAGTTCTGGTACAGACACCCGGTTCAGGGTTTACGTCGCAGCGAGTACCAGCGGTAGAGCAGCCGGTCATTGATAAAGAGACTAAGGAACCAGAGAAGGACATACAGTTGTTCATTGAGCCAATGGTTCAACCAGTCAAGGAAGCTCCAGCGCCAACCGTTCAGACTGCGCTAACAGTCGTCGAACCAGAGCCAGTGAGTGCACAGCCCGCACCCTCCATCGCTGTTTTAGAACCAGTGGTGGTTGCGCAAGCCCCGGTTACAGCGGCGGTATCGGATGTGCAGGCGGCTTCAGAGGCAGCAGTAGGTACGATCGTGGAGGGATTGTCCAGAGCACCAGAGGGGTCAGGTGTACTGGTACTCCCAGAGACTGTCCTTGACAGAGAGTCTGCGATAGAGGTCCAGGCAGAGGCAGTAGCACAGCAAGAGGTCAGGCATGGAGAGTATCCAGGCATAACAGAGAGAGCAGGTTCTGCATCTGAGTTTACAACGGAATCCCTGCTGCTCAGCTAAGGAGGGGATCATGGGACAGGAATCAGGTGGGAATGGCGCCTTTGCATGGCGTCATCCCATATCAAGGGAGCACAACCACGAGGATATTATAAAGGCGATGCAGAGAGCAGCGCTTGAGATAGTGGATGAGACTGATGAGAAGGTGATTATCCAGTTCTCTGGCTTCCGTCTGGAACATGCGTTGCCCGCGTTCAGGCTCGTTCAGGACAACCTGAATGGGGAGTTCGTGGTTCAGGGCAGTGAGGACGATGATCGATGGAAGCTTATCTTCGCCAATGGAGAGGTCTTCACAGCGAGAGCCGTGATAACCTGGGAAGAACCAGTGAAGAAGGACTCATTGAAGGACGCACTGGGGGCGAACTTAATGGCACAACTAGGATGTTCGGATGTATGCGAGATAATCCATGATAGGTTGAATGCCTTAGGGTTCAAGATCGATGGGAGCAACGAGGATCATACGGACATGACCGAGGCGTTGGACAAGACGACCTTGTATAGGGATGATGCGCTGCCTAAAGGCGCAGAACTGGAGTCCGCGTATATGGAACTGTGGGCTGCTGTTGAGAATGGGACTGTGGATGCGGATTTCTTCAGGCTAAGAGAGAGGTTCCGCAATACCGTGCAGACGATCCGGGTAGACATAGGGAGTAAGGAGTGCCAATGCAAGAAATAGATGCGACAAAGTACAAGTCATTCGCTGACGTGGTCGCTCTCTTGAGGGCAGTGAGGGATAGCACACTGGTAAGAGCGGCCGAGGTCGAGGAAAGCTTTGCTCCGCCGGATGATAGGTGCTGGACACACCCATTCGGGTATGCCAAGGATCTCAGCTTAGGGGATGTGCTCAGTAGAGCGAGGTCGGACTTCACGAAGTTCATCGTCCGAGACATCAACAAGGAGTTCCCGAACCTGGAGATAGATATCAAAGAGGTCGAGGAGTATGTTAGGACCAGAGAGGTGTTCGATGTAGCGGAGATCGTCGCCTTTATCCAGAAGTCCTATGCAGATGAGGACGGGATAGTGGTCAAGCAGCTGAGGGATACATGCAGTCACTTGCTCCCATGGGGCGCGTTCGGAATAAATGGTCACTGGGAAAAGGCGACCAAGCCGGAGCACCTTGTGATGAAAGGGAATGACCGAGGGATGGAACTGAGTGTCTATGAAGGCGACATCGGGCAGTACGGCAGGTATTATGGAAAGAGAGCGAAGGTCGCTGAGTTTATAAAGCTGGTAGATGTCGCTCTGGGACGTTCGCTGCCGTCTGAGGCACAGGGAGCGCAGGTAGAGCCAGGGGCGGTGTACAGGGATGCCAGCATAAAGTCGTTGAGGTATTTTCAGAACAATAGCCTCAGAGTGATATTCCACACCAAAGAGGACTGTGATAAGGTAAAGAATGCGTTTTTTTCGGAGGAAGTATGTCAGAGCAAGCAGGTATAGTTAAAGCGATGGTTCCACCCGCGTTGGTGGACATGAGTATGGTCGGGCTCTTTGAGGAACTCATGAAAAGACTGGATATCAGGTTTGGCGGGGATTATCGCAAGAGGTTCCTGGAGATAGCAAAGGAGAGACACAGCCTCGCTACGAAGCATCAGTGCATCCTCAGCACGGCGGTTGGTTTGCACCTTCTCATTGAGGCACTTGATACAAAAGAGCCTCCAAAGCTGCGCGGAGCCAGGCTCGTAGCAGAGGAGGTTATGAGACTTGTGGTAACCCGGAATGGGAACCTTTTTGGGAAACTTGACATGGAGGGCATGAGGGAGTTCATAGGGAGCGAGCTTGACCTGACGGATGAGGCTTTAATAGAGGCATGGGAAACGATCAAGAGTAGTAGAGAAAAGGAGAACTGATTATGGTTAAACCAATATTCACAGAAGAGGACATAGAGGCAGATCCTGTAGTAGTGATCGATGAACGGAAGTTCTTTAAGACCACCATAACGGTGGAAGTGATATCCGAAGGTGCCCCGATGGACTGTGTTACTGATCTGCGGGACTTGCATGCCGCTATAGTAGATGGTCCCTGCAGTGGGGATATCAAGATTACTGCGGTTAAGGAGCTAACGCCAGGGAAGGCAGCAGCGGGGTTAATAAGGCAGGGGAGTGAGCCGGAGTTCTTTGGGCTTGAGGACTGTGATCAGGAGGCAAGAGATCTCATAGAATGGCAGAAGAAGCACAAGTTCGCTCGTATAGTGTTCGAGCGTGAGATATCGGCTGACTTGGGTTTGGATGCAGCCGCGAATATACTGCAGAATGAGGTTGAGGACACCATTCAGGATCATGGCATCCTGCCAGATGACGTTGAGATGCACGATACACCATACAAGGAGGGCACGAATGAGAATAGCGTGGGAGAAGGTAAAGCGTGATGCAAGGGACTCATTAGCCCACCAGTCTCAGGGCGAGCAGATGAGGATATGGGCGTTGATCGAGAGCGTGCATGACGGGACTTTCGATTGGAGGAAGAGTCTGGGTGAACTACAGAAAGCTGGTGAATCGATCATTGAGGGCTGGGATGTCAGAATGTGTGTGGGACTGCTTAAGGTGTTCCCACACATCATCCCTAAGAAGTACCATGGCGTGACGCCAGCGGTTTACATGGACGATGTTACAGAACGCTGGGTTCTGGATTATGGAGGTATGCAAGCATGAGCAGCAACAAGAAGGGAGGTTGTAAGGTTGAGGATAATGGCGAGGACTACCTGAAGGGCTATCCAATAGTTCAGGTCTATTCGCCAGAACAATGGCATGGCGCACAGGCTATAGTGATGAATGAGACCGGGAGGACTGCGCTGATAAGCGCCCTCCAATCTGGGCAGCGTGCGATTCTGGTCTTCTGCAGTGACGGCGAGGGCGGTGACCTTATACTGAACACCGAGCCGACAACCGCGATGATCGACCAGTATCATAAGCCGTATACCTGGGATGTTGCGATGAACAGTACAAGGTCTATAGAAGATCCCAGGATGAGCTTGACTAAGGAGGAGCATGACCTCGCGCAGAAGGGAGAGTATGCCCTCATCGGGGCTCCAGAGTACAAGCATGTCGTTAAGATCAGCATAAAAAAGTACCTTGACTGGAGGTTCGCCAATGCATCGGATGCGGAGGATGCTTTCGACTTTATTGGCAGCTTCATGCAGTATGGCTGGAAGGGTATTCAGAATGAGTATAGGACCATAGCAGACCTGGATAGGAACGGCGCAGGTCACAGTTTCCTGCCGGACTTCCTGTTCAAAGGCTTCGAGAAGGCTAAGGAACTGTATCCAACTGAGATAACGGACTGCCTGTTCCCGGACACCATTGGTATTGCCTGTCCTAAGCAGAAGCAGCCGAGTTTCCTCATTAAGTCACGCGCTGCGGAGATCGCTATCGTCTGGGTGGACTAATAATGTCAATCTTGGAAGAGGCGCAGAAGGCAGGAGATGAGGTGTCATGAGACGGACGTTCGTAGTGGACATATATACAGCAGGCTCAGAGCAGCCGGTGGATGTCGATGAGGTTGTCATCCAGCAGGCTATAATGAGCAGGTACACAGAGTACTTCGTGGATGTAAGGAAGGCGGAGGCACATGGTTAACATTAAGGTTCCTGCGGAGACGGTTGTTTTCGAGATGACGGATAAAGGCATAGAGATCGTCGAGAACCAGATGAAACTAGCCGATATGGATGATGAAGCACCGGCAATGTGCGATCTATGCTTAGCTTCTCTGGGCAAGAGGAAGGACATAAGGCACATTGAGTCTCCGGAAGCCATTTCGCTTGCAGTGGGTAACGGATACAAGCCAACAGCGATGGTTCAGAGGACGAGGGAGGAGCTGGGCTTAGTCGAGGATGATCCAGAGGTCATTGAACGGATAGTGAAAATGACGTTCGAGTCATGGGTGGATATGGTGCATAAGAGCGAGACCCCCTGGGCATTGTGCGATAATTGCCACAAGGAGATTGCGAGGTATAAGGGAGGTAAGCAATGAGCTCTGCTGACGGTATGGTTAAGGTACTGCTTGGACTGTATTCTTGCGAGGGCTGCGGGCGCTGTTGCCGCAGAGAAAGGGTCACCACATCGCCTGAGGATCGCCAGAGGAACCGCAGGCTTGCAGGAGCGGTCCACGAGAGCATTGCTATGGGATATGCAACACTGAAGTTGCCGTGTCCATTCATATCGAGCGATAATCGGTGTGATTGTTATCCGAATCGCCCTCTGGCTTGTAAAAGGTATCCTCTCTTTGAAAAGTACCCGGGTTTCGTGTCGATATCAGAGTGCCCTTATGGGACTAAGATCATCAATGACCTGAAGGAGTTCTGTAAGCTTAATGGGATAGCGATGGAGGACGCGAATGCCAAGGAGTCCATAATGAGGATGGATAATGCGTACAGGGGCATGGGCGTCGGTCAGGAAGAGAGTTTCATAGCCGTGAGCATGCCGATGGCAGTGTTCAATGCGTTTTTCAAATGGGTGACCTCATGCAAGGCTTTGAAGACTGAGTTAAAAGGAAATAATGGAGGCGAGGTAAATGAAGAATAAGAATGGATTGAAACCAGTCCGGGTAACGGTACCGGTAACTCGTGATGTGGAGTTTATAGTTTACGTGAAAGATACGGAGAACATGGATGAGATCGTAGCAGCCTTAAAGGAAAAGGACCCCTCAGACTGGGAGACAGATCCGTGCTTCTATGAACATTTTGGCGATGTGTGGAAGCGTGTGGAGGACTTGATCACAAGAGAGAATGTTAAGGCTGTGGATAGGGTGTAGGAGATGGTATATTCAGGAGACACTGACGTGGCAAATAAGATAGGTAGCATGTCATGTACCATTGACGAGGCTACCGCAGAACTTGAGGAGTTAAAGAACAAAGACGAGTCACCAGAGCCAGTGACCGACTGAGTGCTGGACGTATTGGGAAGGAAGACTTATGGAACAACACAAGACAAGGGAACAAATAACGAAGGAAGAGATAACCAGGAATCCGATATTCCTGCTTCAGAGACGGCGCGTGTACCCGTACCACGAGGCAGCTGTGGAACATGATAGTGAAGCAGAGTGCTTTGTGCTTCCGGATTCAAGGGAACCACTGACAGACGACCAGATGCTTGAGCACGGATATGGCTTTGTGGTCTGGGAAACCGTGACCGTTATGTTGACCCGCGAGGAGGCTGAGGACTTCGGCGAGAGGACAAAGCATCATTACGGTCAGGGACGGAAGGGCGTTGACTGGATGGTCTATTGTATGCCATGCGAAGGGGAACTGGCACAGATGCTAAGGTTCTTTGACCTGACAGACAAGGCGCTGAAGCAGATCGAGATCGCAAAGAAGCACCTGGCGAAGGGCGGTATGAAGAACCCATCAATGTCAGATGTGATTCAGTACATGGTGCTGTATCACCCGGATTATTTCTAAGGTGGGTGAGACAGGATGAGACTGCTATATAATAAGGGACGGGTGAGCTGATGCTTCTTTGTTGGCACCAGAACCTTTTTTCGAGTAGACCTCCCAAGGAGAAGATATGAACTTTATTCACGTCAGTGACCTTCATCTCGGTTACGCACAGTACGGTCTCGATGAGCGCTTTCGCGACTACGCTCGTGCATTCCAGTCGGTCATTAGATATGCCATTGATAATAAGGCTGAGTTCGTGGTAATCTCGGGCGACCTTTTCCATAAACGGAATATCAATGCGCCCACATACCTGCAGGCGTATAAGGTGCTCTCTGAGCTCAGGGGGGAGAGTCCGTCCACGCAGGTTTTTGCCATAGAGGGAAATCACGACCTTGCGTATAGCCAGGACGGGAAGAGCTGGTCTGAGATACTGAACTCCCAGGGATTATTAAGACTTCTCAGAATAAAGGAAGCTGACGGCGTGTCGCTTATGGGTGACGTCATCGAGCTTGACAACGTGCGTATCTTCGGAGTGAAGTACCTCGGTTCAAGCACCGTTTCCACGATTCCAAGGATAGCCGAAGAGATCAGGAAGATCCGCGAGCTTAGGGGTGTGAAGTACACTATCCTGATGATGCACTTTGGTCTGGAAGGACAGGTGAAACAGGCGTCAGCCGGGGAGATCCCGTACAGTTCGCTCCTTGTACTGAAAGATGTGGTTAATTATCTCGCACTTGGGCATTATCACATGAACTACGAATGTGATGGCTGGATATTCAATCCAGGAAGTGTGGAGATGGTGTCAATGAGTGAGCACGGTCTTCCCAAGGGTTTCTATCATGTAAGCGACAGTGGCGCGAAGCTCGTGACTCCACCAATACGACCCGTCAGGCGGATTAGTCTTGATATGAGTAGTATCGCCTCTCCAGACGAGTTATACTCAAGGATAAGAGGGATTGAGAATGAGCCAGCTCTGCCACCGGGTGCTCTTGTTGAACTGTCTTTGTATGGTGCCATGGGATTTCAGAAGTCAGATGTGGACCTGGAACGGATAAAGGGCATAATATCGGAACGGTTCAATCCGCTCTGGTCAGAGGTAAGGATCGCAAAGACCAGTGGGAGGTACACTGTGACCGAAGGAGACCTGCATGGTCTAACTCGCGAACAGATAGAGAATTTTGTGTTTTCCGGCATGGTAGGAAGCGACAGCAGGTATAAGGATCACACCAAGGAAGTCGTATCGAATATCCTCGAAGTAAAGAAGAAGGTCAGTGCGAAGCTTGGAGATGAGGATATCCAGAAGGAGTTGAGGTGTGGGTTTGAGAGAATCGAAAGTGGGGTCAATAAGGTATAGGGGACATGCAGATGTTAATAAAATCCGTTGAATTAAAGAATATTAAGTCATATCGACACGCTGTAATTAATCTGAAAGAGGGTGTAAACGGTATCTGTGGTCAGAACGGGCACGGGAAGACCACTATACTTGAAGCGATTGGGTACGTGCTGTTCCATTCTCTGCCTTACAAAGAAGCAGACTTCCTGCGGCGCGGAGAGAAATCGGGGCAGGTCTCGGTGGAGATCCTCGCGAACAATGTCCCGTATATTTTGACCAGAAAACTTGGAGGTGAATGCAGCGTCAGGGGAGGCAATGTGAACATAACTGGGAGCAAGGAAGTGCTCACCTGGCTCGCCAGCAAAGTGTTCTCCGTCTCCACAGAGGATGAGTTGACTTTGGTCTTTGAGTCTGCTGTCGGAGTGCCGCAGGGAATGTTTACGTCTGCATTTATGGAAACCCCTTCGAAGAGGAAGAAAACATTTGACGAAATACTCAGGGTAGATGAATACAGGAATGCTTACGAGAACCTGAGGAACACGATGAACCTGATAGATGAGGGAGTTAAGAGCATACAGTCCGAGATCGATGGGTATCGGATACGGACAGAGAATTACGGGATAAGAAAGGAAGAGAAAGGTCGGCTCAGCGTGGCTATCGAAGAGTTGAGGAAAGAACTGAAGGAGTGCAACGAAAGTCTTGATGCCGCAAAGGTCATACGAGATGAGCTTAAGAGACAGAAGGATGCTCTCGACAAACTTGAGAGCGAGATCAAGCAGGGGAAGGTACGACTGGGCGGGTTTAATCAGCAGCTCATGAAGGCGAAATCCCTTCTAAATGAGTCAGAGGAGGCACAGAGAACCGTCTCCACACTTCAGGCAGACAGTGAAAGATATGAAGAAGGGAGAAGACGGATTGAAGGACTTGAGAGCATGCGGAAAGAACGTGATGCACTAAAGGATAGACTGAGCCTGGTCAAGAGCCAGCTCGCGGTCATGTATGAGAAGCGGTCACGTCTTGAATCAATAAGGGCTGATGTTGATAGATACAGTAAAGAGAAAGCTGCCCTTGTTCCAATGATTGAGAAGCAGACAGAGCACGAGAAGATTATTGAGGAGAAGAAAGGGGAACGTGCAGTCGCGCTCAAAACGATACAGGATATTAAGAGTAGGATGGCTATGGTTGGCGCGGAGAACATCTGCCCTGTGATGAAGGGAGTAAGATGCGGCTCTGTAACAGACTTCTCTTCGTATTTCAATCAGCAGCTTCTGGATGCCCAGAGCATATTCGATACCACAGAGCGTCTCCTGAGGTCTTTGGGCGTCGAGCTAGTGGCTATCGGGGATCCGCGCAGCAAGGTAACAACCCTGGGTTCGTTTGAGCGAAAGGGAATTGATGAGATCGCGAGGATCACTAAGGAAGTGGAGAGTATCCCTGAGAAAGAGTTGGCTGTGGAAGGACTCAGCAAAGGTTTTGATGTCTATGCCTCACTGGATACCGATATCAGCGGGGTGAATAAGACACTCAAAGAGCTTGAGCCTACATACCGTAGATATGTGCAGACCAAGCCGCTCGCCTCAAAGGTGACAGTGCACAGGACCGAGTGTGAGACATGCGAAAAGGCTATTGCAGAGGAAGGGACCCGGCTTGAGGAGCTTGGGCGCCAGTTTGCAGAGATCGGTCAGGGTTTTAGCGCAGGAGCACTTGAGCTGGCAGAGAGCAAGAGTACAGAGCTCAGGGCAAAGGCACGCGGGCTTGAGGTTGTGTCCGGTGAGAAGGAGGAGCAGTTCAAGAGGCTAGAGAAGGAAGTCACCGAGATGGAGATGTACCTTTCAAGGATTACCGGGCTTGAGGAAAGGCTGGGTACTGAGAAACGGTTCAGGGAATATGCACAGTTTGTCCGTGAGACTCTACGGGACTCTGCGCAACACATCGTTCTTCAATTGATTGGGGAGATAAGTGAAGAGGCGAATAGTCTTTACTGCGCTATAATGGATGACTTCTCACAGGAGTTGCAGTGGAGTGACGACTACGGGATAACGGTCATAGAAGGAGGAGAGAAGAAGGTCTTTCAGCAGTTAAGCGGAGGCGAGAAGATGGGTGCGGCTTTGGCGCTTCGTCTCTCTCTCCTGAAGATGCTTTCTAATTCGGACTTTGTATTCCTTGACGAGCCTACGCAGAACATGGATGAGATACGAAGAGAGAACCTCTCGGAGCAGATCATGAACATCAAGGGGTTCAAGCAGGTTTTTGTCATATCGCACGATGATGCGTTCAATGAGAAGTATGGGAACGTCATTAGGATCGAGAAGGTTGATGGCGAGAGCAGGGTTGCAGCGTGTGGGGACCTGCCCCTTGTGTAAGGGTTTTGTTACCGAAAGCTTTTTTCAAGTAACGCTCTCAGCGCTGTCTCAGACAAGCGGGCTCGCATCGTAGTAAAGGCAGACTAAGCTCAGAGAAGCTTCGCACACTCCAG
Organism: Candidatus Methanoperedens sp.; assembly: GCA_049301735.1. GTDB lineage: Archaea > Halobacteriota > Methanosarcinia > Methanosarcinales > Methanoperedenaceae > Methanoperedens. The sequence continues at coordinate 82,236 of JBAQLI010000059.1, read as the reverse complement.
AGAAGAATGTGTGCGAATCCATTACTTACGATGCTATCCGATTTTCCATTTACTTTCAGTGCTCTTGGTAGGCATTGGAGATGAGGTGTTGTTAGTATGAATAATGATCCAGGAACTGATTCGAACAAGAGTTACGTCACTATTGAGTTGTGTCCCATCTGCGGTGGGGATACAGGTGCACTGTTGATGAATAAAAGGCTTCACAAGACTTTCGGGAAGCATACGGTTAACCCCCGCACAACATGCGGTGAGTGTAAGGAGAAGTACCTGAAGGCAGGCGTGATGCTCATAAACCCGGAGACAGGCAGCCTGGCAGTGCTAAAGGATGAGGCGTTCGTGCGCTTGTTCAATACTCCGGTCCCCGCAGGGAGGATTGCGTTCGCTGTGGAGGGCATGGTTCAGCAGTTGATCGCCTCACAGAATGCTCCTCAGCAGAGCACGGAGGCGGCGGCATGAGTGAGGTGAAGAAGGAGAAGAGCAAGCTTGAGCGTATCGAGGAAGCACTTGGGAAGCATGAGCGGATGGAGGGTGACTTCGCTAATGCGAGTTATACTATTGGAGCAATCCAGGCAATAGTGAACATGCCGGAAAGGGAACCAGTAAGGCGGAGGAGACTAAATGGATAGAGCGGAGTTAGAACGCATCGTTAAGGGGAGGGGAATAGAGTGGCTCGTCGCTGCCCTGGTTGAGGGTTCGCTCGGCTACCATTCACCACAGCATGCGAGGAAAATCATAGAACGGGCGCTGGCAGGCGAGACGAAAGATTACTGTGAACGGTGTATGGGCAGCTATGGTTGCGACTTGTTCGCCATGATAGAGCCCGATATACGGAACATGGAACGCATTGAGAAGAGGAGCCCAGCCCAGTTCGAGAGGATTATGGGTTCGGTTAAGCGGATGTCCGGTATGAGTCCAGAAGCACAGCAGATTGCCGGATTGATGTATCCGACAACAGGGTGAGGTGAAGTATGGGCAAGAAGGAAAAGGTATGCGCATGCTACACCGAAGGCAAGTCGCTGTGCGGTGACAAGCATTCTATGAATACGATACTCACTTGCAATGTTACCTGCACGGAGTGCATTGAGATTCTGAAGAAGGATGGGGTGATGTGAGTGTCATCTGAGATATGGAGAGATCTCTCGGTCGCGGAGGTCAAGGAGTTCGTGCAGTGGGCAATAGATAACTGGAAGCCGAATACAGAGATCAGCATAGACTGGCACCCAGTGGTCAGGTTTACATGGATGAAACTGGATGTGAGTTTCGCTACAGCCAAGGCACAGCTTCTGACAGATTGTGATTTGTACACAGGATCGTCGGAAAGACCTGAAGGAGCATCATGAAGCTTTCGAAGAAGCAGGAGAGGACGCTCAGGAGCATACTGCACCATCTTGAACGTGCAGAGAAATACCTGAAAGGGGGCCGGATAGCGGGAGTTGCGTGGGAGACAGACAACCCAAATGGTGCGAGTTACCACATAGAGAATACAGAGTGTAGCGAGGTTCACACCGTAGATGTGGTGACCACATTTACAGGATCAGACTTGATGGGATTGCCGATGGCACGACAGGCATTGGCTGAGTTTCTGGATGGCAAGCCAGAGAAGGAGGAGGAGGACTAATGGCAGAGTATCTAGTTGAGTGGAGGATGGACCTCGAGGAAACGGGTCCGGTAAAAGCCGCGAAGGAAGCGCTGAGAGTGCATCGGGATGTGGGGTCAATAGCTACGATATTTGAAGTAACTAATAAGAAGACCGGCACGAAGTTCTTGGTGGATATGTCAGAGAAGACGTGCGTAACGGTTACAACTGCGAACAGGCAGATGTTGGGACTGGAGGATAGGGGTACTGGTATCAAGAGCAGTCCGGCTGCGGATGTAGGGCTAAGCAATGACGACCAGGAGGTCAAGCGCGATGCAGTGGTCGCACGGGTCTGGTCAGACGATAAGGTGTTTGATATCAAGTTCGATGCGGTGCCCTGGCTGAAGGAAGCCAGCGATAAGGACATTGTTGACTTGTACCAGATCAACTTCAGCCGTGATTATCCTGCAGACAAGGTGGCTCGGTTCATGGCAGACCGTGATGAGAGGATCGCTGGTCTGTTCAAGTATCTTGAGGCATTGCATGGCAGGGAGGGAATGGGGTTCGAGGTCGAGGTTAACGCGGATCAGATGTTGCTCTGGCTGAAGCTGAACAAGCCACGATTGTTTGACCGGTACAATGAGTTCAGGATACGGGAGGAGATGCGAGGGAAATGAACCGGCGAGTGTACAGGAAGATTGTCAAGCGCGTCCTTGACAACCAGAAAGCAGCGATTGATGCGTGCAAGCCGATGCCACCGCGAACTAGGCTGGAGCAGCGTGTGTTTGCCAGGTTCTTGATTCAGTGTGATAAGATCTGCATCCCAATCGTCGAGGAACTGAAGGAAGAGGAGCGGTGTAAGATTCTGCCACACAACAGGTCGGCAGAGTATTGAAATTGATGAATAACAGGTGATATGAAATGGAACTAAGAGAACTAACGGATAAGGAAAAGGGAATCGTTCAACGGAAAGAAAAGGTGCTGGGTAGAAAGCTGGAAATCCAGGCAGTCGGGTATATTGAGCTCGATCATGGGATTACACTGTGCATGGTGACGGGGATGTCATTACCGAACCTATTCACTTATGGCGCTACGAAACGGTCTGCGCTTGACGCACCGAACCCGGAGACTGGTATGAAGTGGTCGTTCAAGAGAGCATTGAACAACTACGCCAGAGACTTGAGAATATACTGCGCCAGAGAGACGCAGAAGGACGCAGGGGTCCGGTGACTTAGGTGTCTGACTGGTACGGCACTTCGAGGAGCAATTACTTCCGCGTGAAGGATATCGGTGATTTCAGGGAGCTATGCTCGCTTTGGGGCGTTGAGTTCATTCAAGAGACCGAGCGCATCAAGGGGATAGAAACGACGAGTCCAGACCTTGTAGGGTTTACCTGCAATGGCGGGCTGCCAGACCATCACTCAGACGTTAGCGAGGGTACTGAGCACGAGCATAGCTTTGATGATTTCCTAAAGGAGCTTTCGGGGCTTTTGAAGGAAGATGAGGTTGCAGTGATGGTAGAGACCGGTGCTGAGAAGCAGTGTTACGTGACTGGTTTCGCCATAGCTGTTAATTCCTGTGGCGAACAGGTTTCCGTGTCACTGGATTCAATATATGAGCTCGCCAAACCGCTTGGCAAGAACATGACGAAGGCGGAGTATTAGGAAAAGATAGTGAGGTGTAATAAATGACAAGACAGAAATTGCTTCTGATAGAATCGGAGCTAAAGAAATCGTACTTTGAGAGAGAAGAAGAAGTCCACGGCTCGATCCTGGCATTGCTTGCAAGACAGCATGTGCTATTGCTCGGTCCACCAGGGACAGCAAAGAGTCAGTTAGTTGAGGATTTGTGCGGGCGCACCGGCGGCATATTCTTTAGCCGACTCCTGACAAAGTTCTCAACACCAGAAGAACTGTTCGGTCCGATAAGCCTGAAGGGGTTGGAACAGGACAATTACATGAGGATAACCACAGGAAAGTTGCCTGAAGCGCAGATTGCATTCTTGGATGAGATCTGGAAAGCGTCAAGCAGTATCCTGAACACGTTACTCAGAATAGTGAATGAACGCATGTTCGACAATGGGAATGGTTCACCAATAAAGGTGCCGCTCCAGAGTATGTTCGGTGCGTCGAATGAGATGCCAGAGAGCGGGCAGTTGTCAGCGCTCGATGACAGGTTCCTATTCAGGTTCGTTACACAATATATAGCCAGCCCACAGAACTTTGTCAATATGTTAGCAGCACCGCCATCGCCGTCTGGTACGTTAATCACAATGGGTGAATTAACAGCGATGCAGGCTGATTCTGAGAAGATAGTGATACCTGATGAGGTCTTTGTCGCATTGGTTAACCTGCGTGAGATCCTCAAGAAAGAGAGTATCATAGCATCCGACAGGAGATATAAGCAGTCACTTTCGTTGATCAGGGCGAATGCCTACCTCAGCGGAAGACCGCAGGCTTCGGTTGAAGATCTTGCGCTGCTCAAGGATGTCCTGTGGAGCCAACCAAGTGAGTATAAGACTGTGCGCAAGCTTGTGCTGACAACCGTCAACCCGACCTTATCACAGGTACAAGAGCTCCTGGACATGGCACAGGAAGTGTATCACCAGGCGATGGACCCGAACCTGCAGAGCGATGCAGCAAAGGCGAATGCGAAGGCGCTTGAGGCGAGCGCTAAGCTAAGGAACATTCAGGAGGAGCTGGGAAGAATCAAACCTAACCCGGCGACGGACGCAGTGGTGTTGAACGCGAGCGCCAAGGTCAAGACGTACTCAGATGACGTGTATAACTCGATGATGGGTATCAAGCCGAAGGCGTAAGGGATGGACTGACATGCTGACATCAACATATCTAGTACACCATATCCTGGCGCTCGCCATGGTCGCGGGACTCTGGATGATGGCATACGTCGCGTTTAAACTTGCACATGCTTTGCTGGATATGTTTTTCTTTGCATGCGGGTTTCTGCTGCTGACGTTGCTAAACGTGAATTATCAGAAGGCGAAGCAGAACCCACTTGGATTCGTTCGGTTCCTAGTTAACAGGTTCGGGGATGGCATGTATGATGCCATCTCTGATCTTAGACCTGTTAAGATAACTCACGGGAAATGGGTGTGGACACCCTTGTTCAGGCTCAGAAGGAAGGAGGTTTAGATGGTAGAGATCAAGAATTTGTTCAATCTCCCACCAGACGTGTTCGATCTGATGTGCGTGAAATGTGGGGCGTTTAACAGCAACCCGGAAGATCCTGTTGCGGTGTTCGATGTCCTCTGCCAGGAGATTAATCTCCAGCTGGATCAGGCACGGGAGTACCCGGAAGAGGGTGGACGGTTTAACAGGATAGCGCAATGTGCACTCATCCTGGAGAACATAAGAGAGGATGTTGCGGTAAGTAAGGGGGCAATCTGCAGGGAGTGTTTCGAGTTACTCACGGCTAACGATGACGAAACGGCGTCTTGTAATAATCCCCGGTGCAGTCTGTATATGGTCAGCATCACACCGGAGTATAGGAAGGAGAGTGAATGATGGATAGCATGAAACTGGTTTATACTGACCCCAGGGAACTGACACAGGAACGAGCGAAGTTGGGATTCGTGTTAGATCTCCTGGGTGAGGGAAAGCCCACAGACTATGTGGTATGCGGGTTCTTAAGGGGGATTGGCGTGGAGCAGCCGAATAGCAATGCCAAGACCCTGGAGCTTCTGGAGTTCTGGAGAGACAATGCAAGGATGGAGACTGCGACAGAGCGGAAGTACAGGGTGTTCTCAGAAGTAGTGAGTCATCCGAGATTGGATGTTCTGTGCAGGGATCACCTGGAGATGGTCTTTACAGAGATGAGTAATATGCCAGACAGGGGGGCGGAGACTCTCTTGTACATATTCGAGTCGTGGCTTGCTAATCTAAGCTCAAATGAGGCAAGGGTGCTCCGGATCTCTAAGGATTTCGTGAGGCTGAGCTTTGAGTTCTCCTTACAGAAGATGGTTTTTGACAAGGCTACGGGCGCACTGCAAATGCACGAGATCCTCAACGGCGGGATAATCTTTCATGACCAGTATGGAGAGCCAGAGTGGTCACAGCATACGTAGGAGGGCACTATGGTAGAAGATAATAGCATATTGGGTAAGTTGCTTCCAGCAGTTGAGCATCAGGTCGTCCAGTCAGATTCAATGGACACTAAGATGTTCAATGACCTGAAGGAACGGAGCGGAAGTCTCAAGGAAGTAGAGAAGGCTGGAACAGAGGCACTGAAGACATTTCCGCCATTGGCACAGGATATCTGGAGTTCGTTGTTCAAGTTCGATCCTACGTTCAGAGGACAGGAGGAGATGACACCGAGTCACAGGTTCAATGCGACCCTGATGGATAAGATGACTCAGATGACTCAGTATAAGGAGTTGCGCGTTCATACGAGATTAGACGACCTGCATTCGGCTATGGCAACAGTGGCTCTGGCTGAAGAGATAACCAAGTCGCTGAAAGGAGAACTTAAGGAGCAAGCTGATCTAGCAAATTCCGCAGACCTGATTCAGAAGGAACTTGAAAGGCTGGCGAATGCCGCTCAGACCTGGCAGGAGGCAGCAGACAGGACCGGAAGACCGGACTTCAAGAAGATGGCTGAGGACTGTTTAAAGGCTGCAGAGTTGCACAAAGCACAACTGAAAGCGGCTATGGAGAAGCTCGGTGGTTCGTGTACTTCCAATGTCAATAAGATTCGGACGAATGTAAGAGCTGCAGCAGATTCAGCGCTGAAGAACGCTCAGTCTGTTTCCCAGTCAATGGATGGCTGGGGATTGGACGCGGGTCAGGTTCAGAAGATGCCGATTGAGCAGAAGCTGGAGCTTGCAAAGAGATTGCAGACTGAGAAGTTTAAGCTCATGGCTCAGGTCATCGGGAGGATGAGACGGCTGGCTGTGCATAAACAGAAGACCAAGCTGAATCAGGCGAGGGATGAGATACATGACATCGGTCTTGGCAGTGACCTGTCCAGGGTGCTCCCAGCCGAGCTAGTGTTGTTGGGGAATCCAGCAGGGAAAAGCGAGTTCCGGCGTAAGTTCGTGGAAGGGAAGCTGATGCAGTACGAACTGAGGGGCACGGAGAAACAGGGAAAGGGTCCGATCATAGTCTGCTTGGATAATAGCGGTTCTATGGCAGGCGATCGTGAAACCTGGAGCAAGGCTGTGGCTCTGGCTCTACTGGAGATCGCTTCGATGCAGAAGAGGGCGTTTGCCTGTATCCATTTCGGCAGCCAGTCAGATGAACTGAAGGTCATCGAGATAGAGCCTGGGGACAAGGACATCCTGATAAAGGCGATAGGGGTAGCGGAGTATTTCCTGAACGCAAGTGGTACGGCATTCGAGCCAGCGCTGAGCAAGGTGACTGAACTCATCTCAAAGCAGGGCTTCCAGAAGGCGGACCTGGTGTTTATCACTGATGGGAATGCGCCAATTAGTGATGTATTCCTGAAGGCTTTCCTCGAGCAGAAGAAGGCGCGGGATTACCTGGCTTTTGGGGTGCTGATACAGTCATCCTTTGATGAGACGATCGGGAGGTTCTGTGATAAGACCGTGGAGGTAGCGGAACTCCTGGATGCTGAGGCTGAGCCTTTGCTGGAAATTTAATATGATGATACCGGTTTCGGACAGGGATGCACAAACGTTCTTTGTCCAACTTAATAATGCCATAACGAAGCAGGATAGGAAAGCGATTGCAAGGACAATGAGAGATCTTGCAGAACTCGGATATTATATCCAGATTATGACAAGGCATGTCGCAAGGAATGGCGATAGGCTGGAGATAACCTCTACACTGAGCGAGAGCAGGATGACTGTTAATGGAATGAGGCATATCCCCACGATAGTAAAGTATCAGGGGATATTGGAACATCTCGACACTCATCCAGAAGAGTACGATGCATATTTCAACCACAAGAATGAGCTCTCACCGGAAGATAATGAATGGATGCGCATTGATCCATCCCAGGGAGATAGATTCGATGATAGTAAGTACAGGTGAAGGCGCTGCAGTCAGCACAGAACCATTGTATTCATCGCACGGAGTCAGCATGACATGGGCTGGGTTCATACAATTGGAGGTCGTGGAAAGAGGGAACTACAAGCGTGCAGAGGTCGAGGACTGGGCTAAGAAACATGGTCTAGTACCAGATATCCAGGTAATATGGGCAAGCCAGAAGAAGTGGGTTGCTAACAAGTACAACCTTTTGGCAGAAGATTGGGATACCGCACAGGACATACCGGAGGACGAGATGGACGTGTACGAAGTTCGAGGCACGATCATTCCTGAGAGTGACGACGGTGATGAAGGAGTTCTGGTGAAATTAAAGAATGGAGGATGTAATGTCATTAGGCGTATCAATAGGTAGACGTATCACAGAGATAAGAGGAGAGAAGGACGTAGAAGGCGTGGAATGCTGCCCAGACGCGGATCATGAGATTTGTGACTCGGAGTTCACTCGCTGGGCAAAGGGGTCATACCGCAATGGAAGCGGGGACTTCTGGCATTTCTGGGAAGTTCGTGTTGGCAGTCTGTTCCAGCGGATGAACGTGGATAAGATCAATTCGGCTGGAGAGCCATTGGCTCAGTTGAAGCCAGTATTGGAAGAGATAAATCTACTTTCGGAGACTCTTCCGAGCCGGATAGACCAGGACAGGATGAAGTGGTTCAAGTACTGGACAAATCGTGCCGTAGAACTGTATGGTGACGAAGCGTATATTACATTCAGGTGAGGTGATCTGAGGTGGCAAAGTTTTCGGATACTTGGGATATAAGAACGGATTCGCCTGAGTCTTATATCTTGGAACAGATGAACTGCCCGATTAACTCAGGTGAGATATGCAGGGATTTTCGCATTCTTGGTGCTCAGCATCTGAGTCATGGTAAATGGAGGCTTTTCAGGGCGCTGGATGATGGTAGAGGGCTTCACAGTGAACGCGAACTGGGGACTGTTCAAGGAACTAAAGAAGATGTTATCGATGAGATGCAGCAGTATAAGGATTAAGGAATTAAGGGTGATTCAATGAACATGAAAAGGCATGCTGAAAAGCAAGAGACGATGGTAAAGGACTGGAATGAGAAGTATCCAGTTGGTACGGTTGTGATCGTGACAAAGGATGATGAAACTGAGGTTTTGACAAAGACAGTCCATGCAGCTACAGTTGTTGGCGGCACTGCTGTGGCGTGGTTAGAAGCAATCAGTGGATGTTACGACCTCGATAGGGTCCGCCCAGATTCGAGAGGCATATCCACTAAAACAAGGATTGAAACATAGGGTTTGGTAGAAGCCTGAGCGCAGTGTTTGAGAAGGTACTATGAGCAGACCCTAATTGGTTCGATCGGAAGATAGAATCAAGTAAGAGGATAACGGTGAATGTTAGAGCACTCCGGTAAGTATATTCAAGTAGAGCTATTTGTCCGTGTCGCAGCAAGGCTGCAAAAAATGGCTGCAGATCCGAGAAGTTCGCCACTAGAAGGTTCGAAAAACGATTCCAAGGGAAGTCCTCAGCATACCAGGGATGGAGTTGAGGGCTTCCGAATCCCCCACTTTTTTATTTCATGCGTCTTGATGCTTTTTATGTTCCCTTTTTACAGGGGTTTGTTTTTTTCGTCACCACAATCCTTTTTCAAGTAGACCTCTTTTCCAGTTTCTGTGACTTCAAAAGGTAGGTCCATTGGAGCCCACAAATTTACCAGAAAGGAACGTACAGGGCAGGGTAAATATAAACGATACTTAGAGTAGTGAGCGTTACTCCAAGAGGAATCGCAATCCCGTCCGGAGTGATTAACCGAGAGGAGGAGTTGCGATATATATACTCCTGCCCTTTTCCTTAGTTTTGGTCTGTGTCAGTCGAAGTTGCTTTTGGTTCTTTCAGATTAGTGAGAGTCGGCGTCTGTCCAATTCTCATTTCTGATCTGATCGAATGAATTAGCATTGTATCGAGACACACGAAATGATAGAGGAACATATATGGCAAACAACGATGTGGCGGATATACAAGCCACCTTACAAAACCTTGGTGTTACAGCAACACCCGAACAGATTCAGAAACAATTGAACACCCTCACAAAGTTCAATGTATTTGGCAATGAAGCCAAGAGAAACGTAGTGAGAAGTCTCGCCAAGACTGCGGGCATAGACCCATCAGCAGCTTTTAAAGGCGGTTCGACTCCAGTACATGTGGTCGATATCAAGGAAGATGGCAAATGGGTTTCCCTTAAAGTTAAGGTAATCCAGTTGTGGGATTCCACTTCAGACAAGATCACCCAGACAGGTCTTATCGGTGATGAGACGGGTGTCATAAAGTTCACTGCCTGGACAACGTCAGGCATTGTACCCATGGAAGAAGGGAAATGCTATGAAATCAAGAGCGCAGTGACCAACCTTTACAATGAAAGGTTCCAGATAAAGCTGAATAAGAACACGACCATCGCACAGTTGACAGAAGACATAACTGTAGTCCAGCAGACAGAAGAGTTTACTGGTGCAATCGTCGCCATCCAGACCGGATCAGGCTTGATTAAGAGATGCCCGGAATGCAACAGGCAGGTCAAGAACGGTCAGTGCGGTGAGCACGGCAAGGTAGAAGGAGTCTTCGATCTGAGAATCAAGGCTGTCCTGGATAATGGAGTTGAGATAAGAGAACTTCTGGCAGATGCGGATCTAACCAAACAGCTAACTGGCATCGATCTCGTGAAAGCGAAAGAGATGGCTACGGACGCGCTGGACCAGAGTGTCGTATTCACGGAAATCGAGAACTTGTTACTCGGCAAGTATTTCCAGGCTGAAGGAAGCAACACCGGCAGGTATCTTATCGTTAAGAAGATTGCCCCGGTAACGATAGCAATGAATGCAACTGAACTCGAAGCATTAGTGGAGGCGATTTAAATGGCAGCAGATGAAAAAGCAGCACAGGCACAGTATAAGAGAGAACCAGCGGTAAGGGTTTTCGCACATGAAATGTCGTTGACTTCCTTATCCGCAACAAAGGATGAAGAGACCAGCGATAGATTCACACCGAGTTATGCCTATTCGCCAACAGGCGCTAAGATAAACCGTGTGTTCATGGTTGGCACACTGACAGAAGTAGATGAAATGGGAGCTAATGACTCTAACTTCGTCAAGGGACGTCTCGTAGATGCAACCGGATCCATCAATATCATGGCAGGGCAGTATCAGCCAGAAGTCGCAGGTATCCTGCGTGAATTGGCAGGGAATCTACCAGCGTTCGTGGCTGTAGTTGGGAAGCCGAACATCTACAAACCAAAGGATGGAGGCTCGTATACTAGCGTCAGACCAGAGGATATCCATGTAGTCGATGAGACGATCGTAGAGATGTTCACAGCAGAGACTGCGAAGAGAACTATAGAGAGGCTGAAGCTGCTCAAGCAGGTTATCAAGACAGGGGACTGTACCAACCCCGCAGACCATGATAAAGTCGTAGATCTGAAAGCAGTCATCGCTGCCTACAATCCAAACATCGATGACCTAAAACATATGGTCAAAGTCGCAATTGGCAAGGCAGCGCCCAAAGCACAGAACGGCGATGGCGGAGTTGCTAAATCCCAACCATCTGCGCCAGGAAGCACAGCAAAAGCACCGGCAAAGGAAGAGGCTCAGAAAGTCAATTCCAAAGATCCGAATGTAGAGGCAGCCTTCACATTGTTGAGAGACATGTGCGCCTTGTCTGAGGATGGAACAGTCGGAGGCGGAGTTCTCGTTGACAGACTTGTCCAGCGGAAACTCGCATCACCAGACACAGCCCTTACCCTGATAAAGAACGTGATGGATCAGGGACTGGCATATGAACCGAAGATGGGAAGACTTAAGGCGGTAGCTTAACCGCCTTCTCTTTTTTCGGGATAGAGAGAGGGAGGGATGATTATGCAAATTGACGATTTATCTGAGGATATGAAGGATGCATTTACGAATCTTAAGCACGGATCTGCGACAATCGAAGCAGAGGTCACGGATGCACTCGAAACGACAAATAGCCTTGAGGACTTCGGTGATCGTGTTGATGACTTAATGACCAACCTGATTCAAGAGGCTCAGGGAGCGAGGGCTATCTTCGGCGCCAATGGGGAGATAGTCCTAGATGCAGTTAAGTTCCTAGAATGGATTAATGGCGCTAAACGCATGAACGTGGGTTTCAAGGATCTGAGGGGGTTCAAGACATTATGGGATATCCCGGACCTAGTATTGCCAAGCTGTGTCTTCGTCTCAGGGTTTGATGTCGCTTGTAAGCGCTTATCGAATGATACGAATATCGTGAGGATCGCAGACGAGGCAGCGAGATGCATGGGGGTCAAGTGGAAGAACATCCCAGAGGACTCCGAAACCATTGATAACAAGAGTACAGGGCTCACAGAGGAGTTCAGGAAAGCGCATGGCAACGTTGCCTGAGAGAGATACATCCACTAAAACAAGGATTGAAACAAACATCACAATTATCTCTCTATGGCTGGGTAGCTTCTAAAATGGAATGCTTTCATAGATTTTGTAACCTTATGCAAATGGTTACCCAGCCACTTTTTTGTTCATTCTTTATTCTACACAAGAAGAGGGCTTTTTCCCATTGTTTTCTACTTGAAAAGAGGGCAGTTTAAATAAGCAGGGTTTCGGGTGAATTGTCGAAGTACGGCGATTCGGTGAAATCTATGAGAAACAAACAAATCGCAAATGGTGCAAATTGCACGATTGGTACAGGTATTGAAAATATGTCTGAGGTTGACGCCCTGCTTAGTCAGCTGCTCCCACAGGTCAATGAAGTGTTAGAGTTCGCCCCGGTCAGTCTGGATTCCATTCCGTATAAGGATATCCACAGGGTTCGCCTAAATAATGGCGTCCGTGCAGTCGAACTCCCGGATGGTACCAGGTTAGCAAGGGCTCTCGACAGGAAGTCAGGTAATGTCTTCTGGATGAGGGTGAGAGCATGAACAAGGGACTTCCACTTTTAACAGCAGCGCCGGCTCTTCTTTGCCTTCCTATGGGGACAGGGCTGCCGCCGATTATTCCTGTGAGATGGCATGGCAATCCTAACGCTAGGATCAGCCAAGGGAAGACAAAGCCAGTCAAGATACGGGTGAAGAAGCAGGCACCAGAACCGGAGTTCGTACTATTGCCGCGAATGGAGTTCAAGGAGAAGGTCGTCACCGGCGCGGTCACGAAATGCAGTGCTTGCGGAGACAGGTTACAGTGCAAGCTTGATAAGGGCTTCCTTGACCTGTGCACTACTCCAAAGCCAGTCCCGAAAGGTACAGTTGTCTTGAACGGTCATGCGATAGTATTCTTTAAGAAGCCGACTGATGAGATGCCGGATCCTAACAGAAAGCCCGTCTTCAGGGAAGCAGCGGATATCGATGAGATTGGTCAGAAGGTTTCTTTGAAGGTAAAGGTACTGAGACTATGGGACAGCAAGTCCGATAAGGTTGCACAACTTGGTTTGGTCGGCGACATGTCAGGAAATGTCAGAGTAACAATATGGAAAGAAGCGTACCAGCCCATGCTGAAACTGGGAGCGTCTTACCATATCAAGAATGCTACCACAGACTACTTCAGAGGAGGGTATCAGGTTCAGATCACTGAGAGGACGCTGATACAGAAGATGGAGTTCGAGGTGAAGGCAAAAAACGTGTACATCAATTCGCCAGTCTTGAGCATGTTCAGAGAGGATTCGGTCCTACCTGAGGAAGCATTGAGAGTCCCAGGGATCGATGAGCCGAAGCCAAGATTTGAGGATTATTCTGCGACTCCGTTCCTTAGCCTGGAAGATAATTACGGGGCAGGAGAAGAGTTTCAGGAGGAACAGCTACCAGACGACATGCCAGAAATAGACTCCATGGACTCCAGTTACAAGCTTAAGAAGAAGCTTACGACCTTGTACGCTATGAATCCAGCGAAAGCAAAGGAAGTAGCAGCCAAGCTCACCCCCAATCAGTTGAAGTCAATTGACAAAGTCGGCGGCTTGAACAAGGAGCTTGCGTTCGGGATATGCAAGACCTGGGAGGAGCCAGAGAGGGAGAGCAACTTGAAGGCTACACCAGAAGGTTGGGAGATTGTAACCAAGAGCCAGAAGGCTGAGAGACTGGGCAAAGCAATCGAGAAGAAGCAGGACAAGTTCATGATAAACCATGGATTCCGGCTGAAGGACAAACTCGAAGACCTAATGCTAAGAGATCCGGTAAAAGCGAAGGCATTCGCTGCTAAACTGACATTCGATGACTGGAAGGCACTGAGCGATATCGGCGGGCTAAATACATCAAAGCCCGCTGAGATGGTAATAGCGAGATGATTAGAATGGCACTACTACCAGTTGGAACAAGGATTATAGGGCTCTTCAGAGCGAAGAGCGACATAATCATAGATGCAACGATTGAGGGCTATAATGCAATGTATCCCGGACACTGGTATATAGCGACAGGTACCGTCCAGCATCTTACTGAAAGAGGCAAGATCCGGACCAGGGAGATATCTGGAGTGAATATACAACAGGGATTGGCGGTACCGTACACGCTGGAGCTATACGATGAATTGATCCGGCTTATGAGAAGGATATACGAGACAAAGGTACAGAGAAAAGCGGATCTTGAACAAATATCCAAGCTATTGAGAGGCGAATAAGATGGAAGAGATTGATATCAAGGACGAGAAGTTGCAGCGGCTGATGAAAGCCGCTCACAATGCAGGAGGGACGCTGGAATCGGATATGCTGGAAGCCTTGAAGAAGGTCGGTACAGAGAAGGAGTTCGAACGGGGCTGGCATTGGATGCTTCGTAACGAGATGAACCGGCTTTGCGGGTTCTATAATGACCTTGCAGAGAGACTTGGACAGAGCGGGTTTGAGCTTAAGGAGGTGTAGACATGGGAGAAGTGTTCACGCATTTTTTCATAGCAAAGACACAACTTGAGATTCTCAAGAAGTTGGGCTTGCCAGAGGTAAAGGAGAATAACCAGTGGCTTGTACTCCATGTGAAAGGAGATGGAGTAAGAGCGCCAGCATCATGGAATGTGAAGGTCTACACTAACAAGAAGGGCGATCTGAAGGCAGTCACAAAAGATGAGCAGGTGTTGCATAGATTGTTGGGCGATGAGCCAGTGTTTGCATCATCAGCGAAATCCAGGATAATATCCATAGACGATTCTGGATGGGGATTCCCGCTTGGAGGAACCCTCGTTGGACTGCACGACTCGTTTGACAATTCCTTCCATTATGGCGAGGTCACCGTGGGATATTACCAGAGCCCTCTCTTTGAGGAGAAGGCGTATCTATGGGCAGCAGCGAGTGCTGTGATAAGGATCCTCGGAAGGCTGGACAAAGGAAACGCTGATGTCTTTGATTTCAGGACAATCGGGAAGGATGTGCAGTTCAAGGTATGCACAGGATATGTTAACACCGGCATCGTTAAGGAACTAAGAGAGCGAGGCTTCAATGTTGAGACCTGCGCTATCGGAGAACCGTTACAGAGCGCACTTGAGAAGGAGCATCGGGATTATATCAAGCGCCTGTCGAATGCGGATGTGTACTATGACCCGAAGGATATAGACCCGACGAACATCGGATTAGCGTTCAAGGATGTCACCGAGTGGATAGAGAAAAACGACAAACTATCCATGGCAAAGACAGGATGGAAGTACTATAAGAGAAGGACCGCAAGAACGGATGGAGAGAAATAACATGGCAAAGGCTAGGCACGATGGGATGGGGCTCGTAGAACGGTCTCATTCAAAGGGAATCAACAGCCACCTTACATGGGTATACAAGCAAGGCGGGAAGTATGCTGGGATTGACAGGAACTTCGACGTGATGGATAACAAGTATTACTGCTTCGAGGGCAAACTTGGGCAGGGTGAGGGATGTGATACCGTTTGGTATCCAGACCTTAAGTTGGCACGGGATATTGTCCAAAGGTATCTTAACGGTGAGATACCTAAGATCCCGGCAAGGTCAGACATCAAGGAGGGATTGAAATGATGCAGGAAACAACACTTAACAATATCAAGGCGAAGCTGAGGCAACTCAGCTTTGCTGAGAAAGATATCGAGAAGGGAGTCGCCGATGCGGTTGAGGACTCGAAGAAGGTGGATGCGGTCTACTTCCACAAGAAAGGCTACAGAGATACGGTGATACAGATGCAGAAGGTCTCTGGAGTGCAGCGCTGGTTTATGCAGGAAGGTGAGAAGGGCGGGTTCGAGGATATATGTATGGCAGCCACGACAGGCGTACTGCAATAGGTGCAAGAGAAGACATATCGAGGGCACCAAGGTATTCAGGGAGCACAGAAAGTGCCTGCGTCCTTGAGTGCCATATCCTTCCGTAACCTATTTTCAAGTAGAGCACTCGAAGCATAGTCGGAGACTTATATATATGGCAGTAGATTTATCTACAATCGACATACAGTCGCTGATAGTCTACAAACTCCGATCGGCATGATAAAGCGCATGTTGAGACTGGCCAGGGGAAGGCAGAAAGAAGGAAACGAGGTTTAGTGTCGAGGTGAATAAAAGATGGTAGATGCAAAGACGGAAGGAGCGCTAGCAGCAGTGGTAGTTTTGATTCCAATTGGAATTGGAATGGTACAGACAGGAACAGATGTAGGTAGTAAGGCGATAGGCGCGGTGCTAATTGTTGCCGGGCTTGTTGCGATATATCTGCGAGGACTACAGAAAGATGCAGTGGCTAGTATGGTGAAAGGATGAGTCGAACAAAGTGCTGAGGGGACTGGAGGAAGTACCAACTTCACAGCCATCGCCGTTTGGTGTGCTAAGTCCAGAGCCCACCGTTATCATTCTCTTTAATGAGTGGGCTCTATGCCGGATGGAACACGGTACAAAGACCGCGACTTCGAGAACAAAGAGATATGGGATTCCCGGAGATGTATTTGAAAGTGGTATGGTTGATTCCACCGGAAAGCTGAGGAGATATGTGATTACCAGCATCATGAAGATGATCCTGGGAGAGGTCGCAGAGAAGCATTATATCGAGGAAGGCGCCATCTCAAAAGAGGAGTTCGTTCACATTTGGAAGCAGATATATCCGTTAAGGGGTTTCGTTCAAAGTCAAGTGGTTTTTTTCCATCGGTTTGTCCCTATATGAGAAGACGGGTGCTGGATAAAGGTCAGTGTACCTTAGTGAGTCTTCGCACACATTAAGAAGAGGGTGTGCGAAACCATTATCCGCATAAGCGGTTTGTTTTTTTGTCGGCTGGTCGCATTCAGCGGTTCAGTCAAAGAGGATATCTATGAGCACAAAATTACCTATAATAGGCGTCACCGAGAGAGGGGACGCAGGATTAAATTATTACTGGGAGAAGGAATACGAGAGACTGGGCTGTGACGGCGTCATTCTCATTA
Organism: Candidatus Methanoperedens sp.; assembly: GCA_049301735.1. Lineage (GTDB taxonomy): Archaea > Halobacteriota > Methanosarcinia > Methanosarcinales > Methanoperedenaceae > Methanoperedens. The sequence goes on along the minus strand of JBAQLI010000059.1, from coordinate 65,297 downwards.
CGAAGCACCTATCGACCCATTTTATCGAGAGAGCAAGGGAGTATAACAGCATCGTCCACGCAACGATAACAGGCTGGGGCGGGACAAGCATGGAACCGGGCGCACCATCGTTCACGGATAGCATGGCGATGTTCGATGAAGCTGTGAGGATGCTTGGCAAGGACAGGGTCGTGCTGAGGATTGACCCGATCATCCCGACTCCTGATGGCATAGTGAGAGCCAAGACAGTCTATGATTTCCTGACAGGTGCGAAGTGTACAGCAAGACCGGAGCACGGGACAAGAGTGAGGATCAGCTTCATGGACAACTACCCGCACGTCAAGGCACGGTTCAAGGCGGCGGGGCATCGGGAACAGCCAAGCTATGATTTTCATGCCCCTCTGGCGGAGCGGCTTAAGATAGCGGAGTACTTCGTCGGAGCGGAGATCTGCGGCGAACCTGGGATGAAGTGCACGGGCTGCATCAGTGAACTTGACTTGAGGATACTTGGCATTGAAGCGACCCCAGCCATGCTTGGGGTACAGCGTCCGAACTGCAAGTGCTTGGCTGGGAAACGGGAACTCCTGAAGCACAGAGGTCAGTGCGCGAGCAGATGTTTGTATTGTTACTGGAAATGAACGGAGGTAAGAACATGGGAAAAGACAAGAACGATGTAGAAGCAACTGGGAAACCAGTTGTTGTAGTGCCATTCGGAGAGATTACGATTCACGGACCAAGCGGAGATAATGTCCTGCTTCTGGTCTATGACCCGATTACCAACGCTATAGTCGGGATAGATGCGTCTTACGTTGACCAGGCAAGCGACATAGTGAAGTCACCGTATTCGATGCATAACAGCGAGATGCTGATAAGTACGAAAGGACGGGACATTGAGCACATAGATGCGCCGAGGTTCGGGCTGAAAGGCATAGGCGAGGACATAAAGTACATAGGGAATACCCTGCAGATAAAACTGAAGGGTTCTGAAGAGTTCACGACTCTGGAAATCGACCAGTTGCCCGTAGAGGTAAGAGAAGTCTTGGCAGCATGGGCTCTCCGTGACCAATGGATCGTGAAGACATTGACCCTGAATAATATAGAAACCCTCGCTGAGGAGATGGGGATATCAATGGACCGGATCACCTCGGATGTTATCAGCGACATCGTGCATTCGGTTGAGAAAGGCGTTGATGCAGCCCTTGAGAACTGGGGCGATATCGTGAGAGAGGCGATAGAGGACAGCGTTCCAGAGATAGAAGAGGAGACGGAGGACTGAGCATGGCTGCGGATACTAACTTTACATATGAGGAACTACGGGATTTGAAGGACGAAGAACTGATGAGAGGGACGGGGATAAGGGCGCAGAATGATACGAGTTCTAAATGCGGATCTTGCGTTTACGGCGGGATGTGTGAATGTTTCTCGCCAGTGGGATACCGCAGGATATGCGACCGTGTGCCAGCGGTTGGAATGCTGGAGGGGCTGATGTATTGCAAGGTCTTGGGATTCAATGTCAGACCGGATTGGTGTGATTCCTGTCCGACCTGCAAAGAGGATTGTGTGGGAAAGGCGATTGCCATAGGCGAAGTGGCGAACCAGGGGGCGGGAGTCATTGAAGATAGCAAGAAGGAACTGATTACCCTGGAAAAGGTGAAGGAGCAGATAGACCTTGGGTGGGATACGTCTTCCAGAATAGCGGCGAATATCTTCGGAGATAGAACCTGGGAAGCCTTAGGTAAGGATGATAGGTATATTGTTGCGGCGAAGGTGCACAAGATAATCCGAGATAACAAGTTAGGGAAGCCGTTTGTTTTGAGTACGTCAAGTGAGGTTACGCAGATATCATAGGCTCGGTCATGGTCGATTTCGAGAAGAGGGCAGTTTAAATAATTCGGGCTTGGGTGAATTATTCGAGGACGAGTAGTTCAGAGGTATAATCTATGAACAATACACCGAAAAAGATAGCCTTTACGGGGCATCGTCATCTGTCATTTGCACAGGTCGCACAGTATCTGAACAAGCTGTATCAGGATTGTCCTGATGCTATATGGATTACTGGTGGCGCTATTGGTTTGGATTCTTGGGCGGCGAAGTTTGCGATTGACCATGGGATCGAGTTGTGGTTGATTCTTCCTTTCCCGCAGAATGTCATGTCTAAGAAGTGGCGAGATGACCAGAAGGAGCTGCTCGATTGGACGGTTAAGTCCTGTTCGAAGCTGTCTGTTCTCGCACCAGCCTATGATGTGACGATCTATCAGCGACGGAATGAACGGATGGTTGACCTATCCGATATGGTCGCAGCATTCTGGGACGGGTCATCAGGAGGGACTGGGAACTGTGTCCGATATGCGCAGAAGGTCGAGAGGAAGATGGTTCGGTTTTCTGACTTTTCTGGGACCGTGGTGGCGGAGAAGGAAATACCTTCTTTCGTACCTTCAGCGGAGACCCAACTGGAGATGATGAGGGCGAAGGGCATGGTTGTGAGCGTTGACACGGTATCTTCACCGGATTTCTGCAGGAAGCAGGCAAGTAAGGTATGTGCTGAGGTCGGAGGGTCGCAGTGCGGAGGTAGGACCAGCGAAACGGGGTGCGATTGCAGGTTCCAGCGTCCGAACTACCGAGAGGTTCAAGGCGATATCTTCACTTCGAACGCTGAAGTGATAGTGAATTCCGTGAACTGTGTTGGTGTGATGGGAAAGGGCATAGCTCTTGAGTTCAAGAAGCGGTATCCAGAGATGTTCGCAGAGTATCGGAAGGTGTGTGCCCGGAAGGATCTTAACCCAGGACGTGTGTGGGTTTACCAGGCTAAGGGCAAGATAATCTTCAACGCAGCTGTGAAGGATGACTGGAGGGATTCATCGAGGATAGCATGGGTTGAATCGTGCTTGAGCCGGCTGGTCGAACTGTGCAGGGACATGAAGATCCGATCGATTGCATTACCATGGATGGGCGCGATGAACGGATGGATACCTGTCGATCAGATTAAGGATGCGACAAGACGGATTATGTCTGCAGCTTCGGATATCGATGTGACTGTCTATGAGATAAGGCAAGGCGTCTGAGATGCAGGATGTGAGAGGCATGGCTCGGCTGATGGATGAACAATCCACAGCCACAGGCACGCAAAACAGCGATGGAGGCGTGATGGCAATAGCGACGTCAGCGAAGGCTCGGGCGGGAGCATGAAGTTATCGGCGGCTATGGAGAGGTATCTGGGGTCGGATGCCTGTAGGAGAATCCAGAAGCGGTTTGATAAGCTGTATGTGCGAGAGCTCCCAGCCGGGGCGAGGGCTGGGAAGAAGGAGGCAGGTGAAAACATGAATGTGAAGATGGGTGAATCTAAGATCAGCGTAGTCGCTGAAGGTTGTTTCCGATGCGGGACGTCGTTCAGCAGTGGTTGGTATCCTCTCAAGGTCGTAACGGTGCGTATCGGTGAGAAGATAGAAAGGGGAGTTACGTTGCACGTCTGTAATGATTGCGCCACCCCGGATGAGAAGGTTGCGCCAGAGGAGAGCGCTGATTCCGGTCTACAGAGGAAGCTGGCAGTTTAAATAATGAGGGTTTTTGGTGAATTATTCGGGTATGAATAGTTCAGAAGGTAAGAAACTATGATAAGACAAACATACAAGGCAAAGGTGCCTGAGAAGAAGAAGGAGTTCCCTGAAGCGGAGTTCGTTGAGATTACGAGGTCTAAGGAGCATGTGCTTAGTCCGACGTGGGATCTGTATAACCTATATAAACGTAACAAGAACTGGGAGATGTACACCAAGATATTCTTGAAGCAGATGGAAGCGCAGGCTTGCAAGGATGAAATGAAGAGATTGTGGGACTTAGCCCAGACTAAGGACGTGTTTCTGGTGTGCTATGAGAAGGACGGAGAGAACTGTCACAGGCATCTCGTGATAAGTCTGATGCAGGCGAGGTTCGGCAACGGGTATTGCAATCTTGAGAAGAGGCACTGCAAGCATGCGATATTTGAGGGAGAAGCAAAGGAAAGGTTCCGACATTATCCGAACAATGAGCATATCGGATTCAGCGCATGCGGTGGCGAGTATTGTCCAGAGGGCAAGCCAGTAACGGTGGAGGCGTGAGTCATGGAACCAGGAGCAGCGGCAGTGAAGCCTGAAGAGAAGAACGCAGGCATAGACATGGAGAAGCTTAAGAAGGAGTTCGATCTGGTGACCAGGTTCATCTATGTGCTGAATCATATTGACGGAACCCATACAAGCTGGATGGATTTCTGTGAGAAGGAGAGGGAGGGGGCGCAAGATATTGAGCAACTGTCCAAACTGGTGTCATCGGTGAACTCGCCACGTCCATGGAGATTCATAGTCGATGAGAAGACCATGGCGAAGGCAGATAGAACGGATAAGCTGGAAAAGATATTAGAGGAGGTCTTTGTCGGATGGGAGAAGGTCAAGGAAGATGTGCGGAAGACTAAAGGGAGGAGGTGAAACTATGGATACAGATGAGTCCTGGATACCAGGAAGACAAGCCAGGGAGGAGAAAGCGTTCCATGAGTATATCTCAGAACTGAGAAGGAGGTTTGGGGGGATGTACAACTCACAGAGGCTTATCGCAGATATGGGGAGCTGCTTGGCAGTCCATGGAATGTTTGGTATGCAGTCTATGTACCACTTTAAATAATCTTTTTTTTTATTGAATTGTCTAATGAAGGGCGGTTCGGAGAATATCTATGATAGAAGCAATAGAAGTTAGCGGCGGCGGCGAAAGAGAGCCTGCAATATTGGGAGTAGCCCAGGAAAGAGTGGAGTTGTTGAAGGCGGGTTTTGATGGAAGGGCAATCGAGAGGTACTATGTAGCCTTGAACGAGTTCCGCATAGTCGAGCTTGTCAAGGATACGCAGAAATGTTGTGCATGTGAGAACCGGCTCCCTGTAAACCCGGATGTGACGTTGTGCGATGATTGCGCAGAGAGATTTTACGGGACGCATAGCGAGAATCCCGTGGTCTTGTACAGGAAATGATCATGGAAGCGAATACCAGATATGTTTGCGGAGTATGTGGGTGCGATTTCACCGTGGGGCGAAGAAATGAATTACAGTGACTGGGTAAACACATTTAAGAACAGAACCCCTGAGCAACTCCGTGAGTTGATTAACGCGATCAATGTCCTGGAGAAAGATGTAGATATCAACCGGGAGTTCGATGATGCGGGGCTTTTCGCTGGGAGTTCCGGATGTTCCATACGGGGTGCAGCCAAAGAAGCACTCGATAAGGTGGAGGATTAATCATGGGATTCGATGATGAGAAGGAGTTTAAGGGACAGAGTTACACAGGTATGCCAGTGGGGAGATCCCACCACTGGAATTATCCCAACGGAGATTGGGAAGAGACGAAGGTCACGCCGGATTTGTGGAAGATTAGGTTCAGGTCACTGAAGAGTAGGCAGACGCCGGCGCCGGAAGGTTCGGGAGTGCCGCTGAACACAGCGTATCACTGGTTTATCATGGCGGACCAGCAGGTGACGAAGACGACTAAGGATGATTATCAGACTGAGATGCAGGGACTGAAATTCAAGATTGGGCACAAGAGACCGTACTGGAAGAAGTGGAGTTATGGGTATGCAGACCAGTTGACGTACAGGCAGAAGCTGATAAATGCGCTTCAGAGTACGCTCCAGCAGCTTCGTCTGGAAGAGGAGTACGAGAATCCGACATCACATGTTTTGAGCCAGCAGCACACATCGCCGTTAGATGTGAGTTTGGCGAATCCGATGAATCCCTTGAATCCGAGCTTATCTGCGGATGACATCAGGTTCCACTTCAGCCTTCAGAACTTAGGACTTAGGCGGGCATCTGTTGGGGAGCCAACCGCCGAGGTGATTGTATGATTGGGGCGGAGAAGAGAAAGATACGCAGGCGAGTTCTGAACATGCCTCTTGAGATGTGGAATAGGTTGGATGCCGTGTATCCAGGGGAGGAGTTCACGGCTTCGGCACAGGAGTTCTTAGAGAAAGTCGGATTACCAGGGGCGTTATCAGCGTACTTGAATGATGAGGAGCGCAAGTTCTTTGATGAGATATACGCAATGCCCAAGGAAGAGAAGACCAGGTACGTTGATAGTGGGAAGCGTATCCACTAACCTTTTTTTTTGTCGCCTGATGGATGATGGTCGATTTGAAGTCTTCCGCTCCTCCAGATAGTTATGCCCGGCGGCTGTTCAATTGGTCGGGTGTGTGGGCATTGGGGAGAGGGAGGAGCGGCAGGGACGTGCGCGAGTTGATGGCGGGAAAGAAGTGGGGATGGACGGATGGCGCGACAGGGAGATGGACGGGTACCGAAAGATATATTCAAGGAGCCTGGATTGATGTAGTGCTCATAGAAATAAGTTAACTCTGAAGACGTTGCTTGCACGGTTTCCCTCTAACATATGGGGAAATCGTGTGAGACTTCGCCCAGACGACTAAAACCGTCTGAGACTGCGCTGAGATGGAACATGCTATCAGGAAATGCCGACCGTGCCGTTTATTAGGTTCCAGCATATATAAATCCGAGGCATATTGAATAAATTTATATCGAGCCGTTCTTATCTAATCACTTTAAGAATTTTTTTAAAACCATTTTGTCGGATGGGCTTGTCGTTTGATTCTATCCAGAATTGGGTTTCTGTCACTGGGCGTGGTCGCATATAAAGAGGTGCCTGATTCCGTCTTTAGACTGTTGACTTTTTGTCTGAATTTTATAGAAAACGGGCGCTCATCGTAAGCATATTGTGGGTGTTGTCGTGTGGGCGACGTCCCGTGTTCCGCTGAACGGTATTTTTTTTTGTCGCCTGCTCGCCAATCGGGGACTTTAGTGCCGAACAGGAGACAAGACGGGAAGGATAACGCTTATTCAAGCAGAGCGTCTGATTTGGATGGATGAAGCAGAGGCGCAAGAGAATCCACAAGGAAAAAGAGCATGAAAGGATCCAGAGTGAATATGCCAATCCCGAGTTTAGGAACTTCAGCCTCTGGGATCCGACTGACCAGACGGAGCAAGGTCGATTCGATGTAAAGCCAGGACTTGGGGAGATAGTTGTGGTTGCGGAGAAGGTAGCAACTCGAGTGGGAGGGACAAAGGAGTGCCCAATCACGATACGGTTGCGAGAATGGGGCACAGACTTCACAAGGGTATACAAGGTATGGCGAGAGCTTACCCCATTCAATGCAAGCGCAAGACCAAGGTGGCGCAAGAAGGGTCAAACACATTACCTAAGGTCACATGCGAAGTATATCGGGACCGAATGGCTTGATGGGAGCCGGAAAGCCAAGGACCAGGGGATATTTAACAATTACTGCGAGCGGCTCCAGAAGAAGTATGAGAGACTCAAGGCAGAAGGGAAGGAAGAGGCACTGGATAAGGAATGGACGATTTGGATTAATACCGAAGTCCCAGCATGGTTCAAGCCAGGGGTGCTCGACCACCTCTTCGTTGAAAACGAGGAGCGAGAAAGGGTCTCAGTCACCAAGAACCTCAGGATGTTGCGCTCATACAAGAGCAGTAGAAGGAAGAAAGACCTAGCAGCTGACCAGATGACTAAGCCTACCTCAGACCAGGAGAGCAAGTCCACCCAGGATCTCGGCAAAGAGGCCCCGAACCCTGACAAAGAAGAGAACAAACTCGTCGCTGGATTCATCCAAGGACTCGTGCCGACCACAGGTGCGTCGCCCAGTCCTGACAAGAAGGAAGCTCAGCCTTGAAAGGAGATAGAAAAGTATATTCAAGTATACATATCATAGCGCGTGCTGAAGAGGAGAGCGCAAGCTTTTTTTCGACAATGCCTCTTCAGCCCTATCCTTCTCAGGATGGACAAGATCCTTTGTAGGAATCGAAGCATATGGCGCGTTATCTCAGGGAGGCTCAGGTGTTTACTTCAGGAGGGCGCCGTTTACCTAAGGGAGTGAGCCGTTGCTCAGGTGGTACCTCAATGAGGGGCTCAAGGATCGTCAAAGCCAGGATAGTTCCTAACCCTGACGACTGGACCTACCATTGACAAGAAGGCAGATGTGGAATGTTCTTTAAATAACGACGATTTTGGTGAATTGTTCGAGTACGGATAGTTCAGAAGGTTAAAACTATGAATAAGACACAGAGTCCAGATGGCGTAGTTAGCGCAGTAGTGATGAAGAATGGCACTTGTATCTATTGCGGACGGTCATTTCGAGGGAATGAGTTCGAGAATGTTTGTTCAGACGTGTGCCTGAATGAAGTGAATCGGGAAGAGTGTAATGATGAGCCAGACCAGGCTGATGACGTAGTATCACTAGAGAGCTTCAGCATATTGGGCGTGGATGAATCAGCATATAGAAGGTTCTGCCTCTACTTTGAGGAGATGAATGAAGCAGGAGCGCCGTACAGCACGAGCGATATGGTAGAGAAAGCCCTTGACCTTGGGCTACCACTCCCTGAACAGATCAAGTATATCCAAGGGAAGGAGATGACGCCAGGTGGAATCTACAGACTCCCACGGATTAAGCTTGGAGGACGCTGGTTCTGGATTGATGAAAGACTGAAGGAGTACCGCAGCGCTGACCACGCCATGCTCACAGTCATCAATGAGAACGATATGAGCGACCTCTTTGAGATAGAGGAAGTCCTTGATTCCATCGAGGTAGCGGAGTCTGAGAAGTTGCCTCTGAGAAATACCTTCACAACAGCAGTGAATGGAGATTTTACCGAGCTCAGGGCACAGCAAGAGGCATGGAAGCATGCAGCAGAGAACAGATGGTGATTGTATGTGTTTCATGTGCAAATCCGGGAATCATTCGTGGTTGAGTCAGGCAGATGCGGAGAAATGCTGTAATGGATTCAGACGACAGCTCCTAATCTATCCGAAAGCGTCTGAATGCGACAGTTTTCACGGTTGGTATGGATACAAGTGGGTCCCCAACACCTGAAGATATTTTTTTTGTTGCCAGTTGCTCATTTCCTCATCCAGTTCCTCATTGCTCAGCCGAGTCCTCATGCCTCAGCCTCATAATGCGCCTCAGCAGCAGCCATTGCCATGGATTGCGCCCACCAGAGACGAGCCGAGCAGGGACGGCGCCTACCAGAGACAGCGAATGGGAGTAGTCGCGGATGTTTAAATAACGGGGGGCTTGGTGAATTGTTCGCTAGAGCGGGCAGTTCGAGGTAATATCTATGAGCAACAAATCAGCAACAGTAGTACTGAGGACGCCAAGTGCGCCGAATAGCAATGAGAAAATGACCAACATGGGTGTTGGATTCGTAGATTCCGTCAACCTTGAGCGCGGGGAGAAGAGGTCAGTCGTACACTTCCTTCCAGAGCAGCCGTTGACCAAGGGAAAGACCGTGATGGTGTTCCCGACCCGTGGGCATGAGCTTCCAGTGGAAATTACGGGGCACGCCAAGGTCGGAGACAGGAATCCCAGCCACGTTCTGTATCATAAGGACTTGCCAGTGGGTTCAGCATGGCTACACAAGGGCGCCAGAACGATGTTCCTGGTTGTCAAGGTCAATAAGACCATTGAAGCCGGCGAGAAGGACGAGGATAAGAGGATGACGCTCTTCCCACGCTTCGCAAAAGAGAGCGGAACATCCAAAGGTGTCTAACTATGACACCTTTTTCTTTTTTCAGGGCGAAGGACGGAAGAACCGGCGTGATAATGGGGATATCCAGGGGAATCGTCGAGTGCCTGACCCATGACGGCTTGACATTTCTTCGAGCGAGGGCAGAGTGATGACCGAGACCGTCGAAAGCAAGAACAATCGGCAGACTCTGATTGTCTCTACGTCCAGCATGTATTGCACTTGCGGCGAAGGACAGCTCGTCCAGAACTATCTCGAAGAAGCGTGGGAATGCACCAGTTGCGGAGCATCGTTTCCCATATAATCAGGAGATGCACAATGATTACTTATCCAGCTTGCTTCGGGAAATACAGAGCGTGGAACAAGTGCCAGAGTTGCGAAGCTCGTTTACAATGTAAGGCAACCGCCTGACCTTTTTTTTTGTTGCCTGTCGCTTTAACGGCTACAGAACCTTTTTACTCGCTTCGGCGCGTGAAGCCAGGAGGTTGCACCGATGTCACTACTCTTTGTTGCTTAGGCGCCTGGTCACCAACGTCCAACATTTATCTTAACTACGTCCCGGTGGTTGATTAGTATTAACACCAGTCTTAGAGTACGTGCAACTTTTTCGGCTTCTTAAAGGGATGCAAAGGGTTTTGATAATAGAGGAGAAGTGGACCCGGAACACCATTTCTCCCGGATACCACAGTAATAGACAGCATGCGTGAGTGGTGGGTTGAAATCTGCTAAGCTCCCATAATGGCAACATGTGTCCGATCAGCAGGGAATAGGGCTACTTGAAAAAGGGTTGTGGTCAAATTTAACTTAAAAGAATTCCCAGGATCGGGAAAGAATAAGTGAAATAAGAAAATTCTGGATTTTTTAGGCTCTTAATGGATTAATTGTATCTATATGTGTATACTCTATTCGTGGGGTGTGTTTGCAATTAGATATATACATAATATTAATATCCCTTATAGGGGTAAATTTACTATACTTTTTATCCTCTATTACATATATAGTTACGTGTTTATATATATATATATCTAATTCTATTGTATAAGTAGTAGTAAAAGTCTAAGTAAAGGGGGTATAGATATGCGATATATATCTAATTCTTTGTCTATGGTATAGATGTGGATATAGCTATATACATATAGTAAAGTATATATCAATTGACGACTTAGTAACGTCAACAAGTTAAAAAAGCACACCTCCATCGCTGTTTTGCTTTGATGTGTGTTGCTTGGAAACAGGAAAAGTGACTCAAATGGTATCAACAGGACGCCCAAAGACGTATACAAAAAGGCAGAACATTTCATTGATTTTGGAAGAAAAGGATCTGGAGTTGCTGGACGCCCTTCGAAGAGACACACCGCGAGGTCATTATATCGCCAGGATGCTGCGTCCTTCTGAAGAATACCTCAAAAAGAACATGGAGCTAGAGGCAGTTGCAGACAATTATCTAAAGATAATTGAGAATGACCATGTTATCACTCTGGGATTGGAGCAGAGGATCCAGGATTTAGAAGCACAGGTGGATGAGAGGGATGAGAAGATAAGCAGACTCACTCTGCAGATGAGTAAGAATATGGGATCGGATGCTACCCCAGAAGGTCCTGCGGACAAGAGCTCTGCAAGAACTGCTAAAAGCGAGAAGGTCTTTGTTGCCACTTCTGCGGGAGAAATAGATTCCTTCAGAAAACAGTTCTTGGACTTGAACTATCCGATACTTTACGGCTTTATGAAGAACACCATCTCACAGGACAACCTCGTTGCCCTTCAGAGACAGCTTATGTTCACCTCTCTCCCCAAACTAAAGACCTATTTGATGGAAGAGTTCCGCAGGCGTGTCAATGAAGGTATCATGTCAGCCACAAGCGAACCTCCAAAACCTATCGCGCCTCCATTGACTCCAGAACAGCAAGCTTACAGAGAGGAACTCGGTGCGAAGGTCACCCTGTTAAAGGCAGAGTTCAAGAAACTTAAAGCGGAGTCAGAGGCTGCATTCGCTTCTGGCGATCAGGAGACATACAACAGGGTCAAACCGCTGGAGAACCGACTCGATACGCAACTAAAAGAAGCAATGGAAGCGATGCTGGCAGCAAAAGAGAACAACTTTATCCGCCCCCCCTCATCTCCTCCCACATCCGTCGCCCCTCCAACGACTGCAGCGGTCACTGGTCAAACAATCAACCCAAGCTCCGCGGAAGAGAAAGCCCTCGTTGCGCAGGAAACCCCTATTGTTGTAACTGCGCCAGATCCCGCAAAGACTGTGATACCAGCGACACCACCAGCAACACCAGAGATTGCATCCACGCAGCACACCATCGCCGTAAGTGTTGAGGAATCAAGTTCGTTCACCGGCATGGCTGCATCAGATATCCTTGCAGCTATGGGTCAGAGCAGTCCGCCGAAGGAAGAGGATACGAAAGGGAAGCAGAGCGGGGCTGGTAAGTAGCCCAAAGCCTTTTTCAAGTAGACCACAAGCTGACTTAGTATGAGGAAGAAGGCTTCATTACTAAAAGGAGACGAGACGAGAAGATACGGCTGGGTTCCTGATTTACCCGACCATCGTGACATAATGTATGGCGCAGTGCGCATGATACCTGCCTACCTGCCCCCGGTTGTAGATCTGCGCCATTTGTGCTCTGGAGTAGAGAACCATGGACGGCTTGGGAGTTGTACCGATAATGCCCTTGTGGGTGCATTGGAGTTCCTGGAAAAGAAAGATGGGATTCCGTACATTGAACTGAGCAGATTATTCGTATACTACAACGAGCGTGTAGTTGAAAATACCGTTAGACTGGATGCGGGTGCACGGATACGTGATGGGATCAAGGTCCTTGCATCCCAGGGCGTGTGCTCAGAAGCAAACTGGGGATATGACGTCTCAAAGTTTGCTACGAAGCCGTCTGCGCTTTGTTACAAAGAAGCCCTGAGACACAAGGTTACATCCTACCAACGCATCCAGACCGTCGATGAAATGTGGGCTTGTCTTGCGGAAGGGTTTCCGTTCGTATTCGGTTTCACAGTATACGGGGGATTTGAGTCCCAGGATGTCGCTAATACGGGGATAGTACAGCCGCAGCGCAGTGAGCGACCGTTAGGAGGTCATGCTGTAATGGGTGTAGGCCTATGATGAGTTCCCATAAGAGGTTCCTGGTACGCAATTCCTGGGGCAAAGGCTGGGGACAGAAAGGTTACTTCACGATTCCCTACGACTACCTCGCAAACAGGAACCTGTCCGACGACTTCTGGTCGATCAGGCGATGCGCAGGGGTATAAGTAGGACATTATGGCTTCGAAGTCGGCTCCAACTGTAGGCGCGAATAGCATTCCGGTGAAACCGGATGCTGTTCCGAGCCTTGCGACTAAAAGGTTAGGGGGGAAGCTGAAGGTTAACCACAAGGAACTGAAGATGCTGCGGAGAAAAAGAATAATCCGCAAAGAGGTTCGCAAAGTGGAGATCGATTTCTGGACAGAGGTGGAGGATCAACGTCTGAAGGATACATACCCGGACCTGACTGCTGACGAATTACTAAAGGTGTTTCCGAACAGGACTCCGAGCGCAGTACATTCCCGTGCTGCGGTCCTCGGTCTGCATAAGACAGAAGCAGCAATCTCGATAAAGCAGGGAATGAATGCTTCCAAGATAGGTCTTGTGAACTTTGCCGACTACCCAGTGGAAGCGCTCAGGCGGAAGCACCCAGACCTGGCGAAAGCGTATGATGAACTGGTCGCATCCCTATTGAAGCATCCAGCCGTTGACGTAAACAATGTCCTGCAGGTCGAGATGATCAAAGAAGCCGTGCTATCAAAGATCACTCAATACATTATGATGGGAGACAGGATCGAGAATGATTGTAAAGGCAGAACCCTGGTGTTCAATCCTAAGACCGGATTCGAACAGTGGGTCGAGAGCCGATACCTGCACGGTCCGGATATTATGAACGACGCGAAGCTTAGCAGGACAATCCTGAAAGATCTTGGGATCCTTGAAGAGCGAGAGCGCAAGGTGGAAGTAATCGGAAACTTGAAAATGCTCTGGGAGCGAGATCGAGACTCAGATGACTCGGATACCAGGGATAAGAAAGTCAAGGTGATTAATGCCGAGGCTAAGCGGATAGACTGGCCATAAAGGAGGAGAATCAGTTGAATCAGTTGACAGAAAGGAAGAAAATTAATGAATCGTTCAGCCTGCTGCCGGGTTTCAAATCCGCCAGTAGATATCTTTTCTCCATTTGTACTCCACGCAACCGCTATATTATCCTTATCCGAATGGATTGTTTTGCCTGTATCCAAGTTGACACCTCCATTTCGAAGCAGTAGCTCTACTTGAATATACCTGGCGATAGAGGCTTCGGCTCGTACCAATCGCGGGTTCATACAATCCATGTTTGCCTGCGCTCTACTTGAATAAGCCTTTCGGTTTGAGTAACGCCGCCACTGGTATTGTCGCCACTGTGTGCGTCATTAGTAATATGGATTTATCTCAATCGTTATACCCCGCAGTTCTGCTGCGGTTGGGAGCTTCACTGGGAAATTTTTTTCACTTGATAATTTACAACAAGATATTAAGTTTTCGCATGATACAAAAGCTTGGGAAGGTATAATCGAAAAAATTGGAAGTCTAGATTCCTACAAAGAAACTTTATTCTATAGGTTAAGCAGGTTTTATGAAGAAAAATCAAAAAGTGATTTAGAAATAACAAAGTTTGATAAACTCAGATGTGGTTATACATTAAAAAGTGGAACTAAATATAATATTGAACTCTCTTTTAACTATGGAAAACAACCACCGAAAGATGCAATTAAAGATAGATTAAAAGTCAAAGTCGATCTTCATAAATATTTCTATATGCCTATCCCCGATGAAATACCATTGGGGTTTAAAGTTGATAACCAAAATGTATACCTATCAACTCAAGGGTTATTTTTTGATGGTTTTACGTTTCTCGCCATTTCTTTTGAAAAAGGTCTTATCGAAGGGCTGAATATCTTAATTCCGATTAAAATAAAAAGGCCTGTTATAACTTACCTCTATGTTTTAATGATATTAATTTTGGTAACTGGAATAATTTCGGAGCGTATACCTATTCTTTCTACGTATAAAGATGGCATCGAGCTTTTGGGAACGGTCATTACAACGACTGGTACGTGGTTACTAAGCGGATACAAAAGCGATTAGAACAAGGTTCATCAAGTTATGTTTGTTAATATTATATTAATATTTAAACCGTATACAGTTGCTTTTTTGATATGTGCGTTCTTTTCTTATCAGCCGAAGACTTGATAGCGCCCTAAAACATAATTATTAATATAAAGTCAACGTTTTAAATATTTATAAAAAAGATGGATATGGTAGACGAAACACAACAAGCTCAAGAACTTCGGCAGATAATATTTCGCAAACTCCTTAGCTTTGGGTATGTATATCAATCAAATGGTGAACTTAAACCTCCAGATTCGACTGATAAAAATTCAATCAGAGTATTTCATGAGGATCGTCACCGCCATGTTCTCCAGTCTAATAAAGAATGGATTATCAAACATGAAGAAAAAGTCTTCAATTATTTTGCAAATGGAGATGATATTGATATTTCATCCATATCCCCGAAGCTTATAAATGTGCAGGATATTCAAAGGAATCAAGACCTCTTTCGTTATGCAACATATCTGTGGAGTATTCCAGTTTCCCAGGGCTACGGACGTAGAATGCGTTATCTAGTAATGGACTCTTCTAATAACAAGCTTATAGGCATAATTGGACTTACTGATCCAGTTATAGGATTAAAAGCCCGTGATGATTGGATTGGGTGGACAAGAAATCAGAAGGAAGACCGTCTATGGCACACCCTCGATTCCTATGTTCTTGGCGCTGTTCCACCTTATAATCTGTTATTGGGGGGTAAGATTGTTGCTGCATTATTAACAAGTAATGAAATACGCAACGATTTTAAGAAGAAGTATGAGAATAAGAAGGCAGTAATCTCTGGAAAAAGACGTAAAGGGCATCTTGCACTTGTTACAACTAATACTGCATTAGGCAAGTCATCGATGCTAAGTCGTCTCTATTATACACCTGGTGGATATAATGAGAAAACCGATGCGAAAAATCGAAGAGAACTTTGGCATCATGTTGGTTGGACAAGTGGATATGGACACTTTCATCTTAATAGTGGCCTTGCGGATGAAATGATTGATTACCTTCAGGAGGTCGGCGATCCAATCATTGTAAAGCATCGTTTTGGCCAAGGACCTCACTGGAAGATGAGGGTGATTCGGAATTGCCTTCAACGCATTAATCTTAATGGTAATAATTTACTATATCATGGAATAAAACGAGGATTTTATGGGGCTCCACTAACTCCGAATTTCAAGGAATATCTGTGTGGCAAAACCAACGAACTGGAGTACTATGATCAAACGGCTGAAGATATATCTACTTATATTAAAGATAGATATATAATTCCAAGGGCTAAAAGAGTTTTAGATCAATGGGAATGCTTTAATGCCGAAAATATTCGCGTATCCAAAGGATTTGAAATATAAAAAGAAACAAAACATTCTTCAATATTGATTTTAATACTGAGATTAAAATAAGTAAAAGATATGATATGAATGGGACTCGAAAATATTGATTTTTCAGAATTGAGAGAGGCTGTTAAAAGCGCCGTAGGAATTGAAGCGCCCAATGTTGAAAAAATTCGTCAAAAAGTTCAAGATTTTGAAGTTATACCTCTTGAACCACGCCAATGCCACTCTGTAGCGGGTGAAAATTGGATTTCTTTTGATCCAGTCTATATTGAAATCCTACGAGTTGTTGACTCGGAAGATGAGGTTCATGTGCAAGAGATAATTCCACTGATTGAAGGAATAGGATATATCGAAAAGCGATTCAATGAGGTTCCAGTTTTGAAACGGCGGTTTTGATGAGTGAACCAAAGATTCCCTACGGGCTCGACCCTCGAGATCGGCCGGTACATATTGATAAAGCTGAGCATAAGCTAGATTACTATACATGCATCGAATGCGGTAGTTTTCTTGAGCCTAGACAAGGAGAAGTTATGGTATGGTTTTTTGCTCACGCTAGGTTGGATCCCGCAAGTGAAGAATGCCCTCTACGAACCAAAGAAGGTTTAGAAGATTTACTTCAGAGATTTAGAATGTCAGATGTAGAGAAATCAGAATCAAAAAAACAAATTCGTTTAGTTTTGAGCCCTAACCCTTATACAAAGACTGTCAGACTTTATGGCATCCTGCCAGTTTTACGCTGGGGGGATTTTACAAACCCTGTAGAAGTTAACGATGCATTAAATAGCCTCATTTTTCACGGTGTAGGAATAAAAAGTTCTCCACAATCGCGGATTTTTCATCCCAGTGAACCTGAGGCAAAGATAGAACTTGATCCAAATGCCGATAAATACGAATTAATCATCGATACACAAAATCTCAGATACAAATCCCTTGATTTGATCGGGAATTGGAAAGCAGAGCCTATATCCGTTAAAGATATATTTTCTGGAGAACCAAATCGAGTTGAACGTCGAAGTAACGATACGCGCGTTAAAAATGGAGACACCCTTTTTTTCGTTCTTAAGGAAGATTTCCAAGAGAAAATAGAGGGCTGTGAAAATCTTGTATTGGGTACCTGGAAAATAATAAAATTTGAGGTTAACGATAGAAATAAAAAACTTGTGAATCGTTTCATAGAAGTAAGTGCAGATACCGATAACTTTTATGTTGATATAATATTGCCCCCTTATGCTACCCCGAATTCCGAATCTCCCATTTCTGGAAAACCTGAGTCTGAAGCCCTAATTGCCGTTATACCCCCCCGAGATAGAGATCCAGAATTTGAAATCGTTTCCGTTCCCTTGGGGAAAGAAAATAAAATACTACCTAGTAAAGGCAAAGGTGTACCACGGATATTCGTGACCCGCTTCCCTATTAAGGGTTCTAGTCGGCTTAGTGTTCATTGGGGAAATGAACATAGAGTGATCAACTTTCATGCAGAGAGTGAAAAGAAATCTTTACAGAATCCTTGGATAGAAGATGTAGAGTTGGGCTTAGAATTAAGAACCGATGGAAAAATAAGAAAAATAAATCCCTGGAGTATTGAGGGCGCAATACCTATTGAATCAAAAAAGGTCAAAGAAAATAGGATTGATTTGAACCTAATAGGTCCTAAAGAATTCAAAATTGATATCATAGGAACCTTCTCTGAAGAAAGTGAATATAAGGGATTAATCCGTAAATGGGATACGGCTTTGGAGGAAGCCGAATCCATAATAGATTCTTGGATAAAAGAAGACTGTAACCGCATCATACTTGACTACGATTCTTTAGGGAGAATAGAATTAGATATTCTGCAGTCTAAACCGTGGCAAAAGAAGTTGCCTGATAGAGAGATTGAGAGGAGACTTAAGAACTTGGACGAAATTCCAAAAAAAGCTACATGGTCGGTAGTTAGAAAGGTTTATGGTGTGCCTTTGGGAACTTCGCATGATGAACTACCAGATAGAGCAAAAAAACAAGTTAGACTGACATTGATGAAGATAAAGAAGGAAAAATGAAGGACATTGATATTCTTAGATTTGGAGGCGAATTTCTGACTATCGAAGAGGCAAATTTACCATCAGATTCTGATTCTGTGAAAAGAGCAATAATAAGTGAAGCATTTAGGTTTGCCCTTGACTCTGTACCTGACCCCCAAGGATCCTTACGAAAAATGCACATCCAGTCCATTCGTCGATGGGTAATACAAAAACTTCGAGCTATAATCCCAGAAATTGAAAACCAAGATTTAGACTTATTATCCGAGATCCTGAAAGAGTCGAAAGGGCCAAACCTTTTATTTATCGGCGACATTCTCGAACTATCTAATGGGTATTATTCCCCAGCCCCAACAAGAGCTGTGAATGTAGATAAGAATGATTGGATTTTAGTTTCAGGCTTACCGACGCACTATTTCACGGAAAATGGTTTAAATATAAATATCAAAGGGGTGGGTCGGATAATCAAAAACACAGAAAGATCTGAAATTGAAAAACTCACTATCCCAATTCAGTCTAAAGAAAGTTATGTTAGTCTAATGGAATTTGACGGAAATTTTTTACTTAATCTACTTAAATGTGAAGCCAGACAAGTTTGGAAACCTGAGAGTGATTGGCAAGGATATAAAGCGTGGGTAGAAGGATTGCGGGGTGTAAGCGAGAAAGGATTTTTATGGGGGGGCGACCCTATCAATATTCATACTGATTTAGGTTTTGTCAGCTTTTGGAGAGGGAAACCCGAATACGGTTATTATGAGTATTGGTTAAAAATTAAGACTGGGGAACGAGAGTCCATGATTGGTGTCCCATCTCGTTTTTATAAACAAATTTGTTTAATATTTGATGAATTAGGAAGTAAAGGGCGCGTGGCTAAATTTGAAAAATTGAATGGAGATTATCGTCTTAGGATAGACTTTTCTCCCCCAAAATCCCAGATTAGATGGCTTCATGCTGTAGGAGCAAAATTTGAAGGATTTAATAACGGGGAAATCAACTGGATAATTCCCTCCTGGGCAGTAAAGTCAACCGCCGAAGTTTTCGAAAAGATTTCAGTAAAGACTATTATACAGAACGCATAAAGAGATACAAGATGGTTTCAATCACAAAGACAGCATCCGAAATTAAAGATCGTCATATGAAATTCATTGAAGCGAATTACCATCTTCACAACTCAAGATTGATTAATGAGAGAAGAAGACTGATGGAAGATGGGGCTGTAGCATCAGAACCATGGATAGGGGCGACCCCTTCATACGTAGTCAGTGAGCGATTCAGAGATCTGAATCTTCCATCACCTGTTAAAGAGATTTTAGAAGGATTAAATCAGGCGAATCTCGATGTTTACGATCCACCTTATTTACATCAAGCTAAAGCCCTTGAGGCTTTTTTCTCTGAAGAAAAAAACCTAATTGTTTCTACAGGCACAAGTTCAGGAAAAACAGAAATATTTCTTTATTCAATCTTAGGTCAACTTGCTTTAGAAGCTGAACGCGGTGAAACAACGGAAGTCCGAGGATTTAGGTCCATCATACTCTACCCGATGAATGCTTTAGTCGCTGATCAAGTATCCCGTCTAAGGCAACTCTTTGGCAGTGATGTTGGTGCAGAGGAATTAGAGAAGAGATTTGGACGGCGTGTCCAATTTGGGATGTATACTAGCAGAACGCCATATCACGGAAGGTACAACAAAGATCGAAATTATAGAGAAGTAAGACCTATAATAGATTATTACCTTGACCTTGAGCAAAATAATATAAAACTTTTCAACGAGCTAAAATCAAAGGGGCGGGTTCCTGCAAAAGATTTAGAAAGGTTCCGAAACAAAAATAAGTCGAGAGATGTACAGTTTAGGACACAGCCCACGGACACCGAACTTTTCACAAGACAAGAGATGCATTCTCCAAACGAATACGGTGGAACCCCAGATATTTTGATCACGAACTATTCCATGCTTGAATATATGCTACTCAGGCCTATAGAGCAGTTCTTCTTTAAGCAAACACGGGAATGGCTCTCGAAAGACGAGAACAATCAATTAACCTTGGTTTTAGATGAAGCACATCTGTATCGTGGAGCACAAGGGGCCGAAATTGCTTTACTTATCCGTCGTTTATTGCAGCATCTGGGAGTTTCAAGCAACAGAGTCAGGTTCATCTTGACGAGCGCTTCTTTGGGTAGCGATGAAAAAGCAAAGGAAATCGCTCCCGAATTCGCAAGTGGTCTGACAGCTTCGCCTCCTGAAAAATTCAAAGTTATAACAAGTAAAAAAACCTCCTTTGGAGAAGGACGGATTGGAACAAGAGAAGAGGCGGAAATCTTTGCAAATTTCGGATACGATCTGGATTTGAGATCAGTTCAAAAGCTTGCTTCCAGCCTTAATTGGAAACGCCCCGATGAATCTTATGATATTGATGCATTGTGGAGATTTTTAGGTTCTTATCTCAAGGAATTCCCTGTATTCCGAATGCTTTATAACGAATTAAGCAACCATCCATACTCATTAAAGAATTTAGCAGATATATTATTTCCGGATATGGAGAACGAACTTGCTCTTGAGGCTACGGTTAATCTACTATTTCTTGGAACTAATGCCAAAAATGAAGATAAACAGAGTATTCTACCAGCGAAACTTCACATGTTTCTACGAGGTCTCCCGAAACTCTATGCATGCGTTAACCCGGAATGTCCTGAGCGACGAATAAAAGATCCTAATAATAAACTTCTCGGGAAAATCTACACAAAACCCCAGTTTATATGTGACTGTGGAGCTAGGGTATTCGAACTTCTAAGTCATAGAACGTGCGGGGCTGCCTACATAAGGGCATTCCGCTTAAGAGATTTCCACGAGTACCCTATGTTCCTATGGACAGAAATGGGTGAAGTCGAAAACCTGGAAGAAGTTCATATTCTATTGGAGGAACCGAGATCCGATCCAGATCCAGAAAATGACGGTATACCGTTATCAGAAGATACCCCTTCTCGCTATCTGGATATTTACACGGGGCACCTGTGCCAAGAATATAGAAAAAATGAGCCGGACAGATTTATTAAAGTCTGGGCACCTGGTGATAAACAAAAACCTTCAGATTCTAAATTCCCATGGAGTTGGACACGTTGTCCCGCTTGCGGTATTCAAGAACAAAAGCGGCAAGATGGTCAAACAAAAATCATGGATCTTGAGACAAAAGGAGAAGAAATATTTGCGAATTTAGTGAGAGAAATGTTCAAATATCAACCCCCTATGAAAGGAAGAGAATATTTGCCTAATAAAGGGAAAAAGGTTCTGTGTTTTTCTGATGGTAGACAAAAAGCGGCTAGATTGGCAAGGGATTTACAGCAAACTGTGCAGAAGGACTCTTTCCGAGAAGTGATAGTAGACGTTGTTAACTCGCTACCGGAAGGGACAAGTCTTAATCATTTATTCCCCGCTCTCTCTGTTTATACCCATAATAATAATATAGCTTTTTTCGACGACTCTGACGAATTTATTGTCAGTGAGGGAACTGATTATCCAGGGTCTAGGACGCACTTTGAAAAGGTACAACATACTTTGGAAACCAAAGCGAAAGACAATGGTCTTGAATCTATAGAAGATATTATATTAGATCCTTATCTGACTGAAGATTTGAACCGAGATCGACCGAAACAATACGATTCTGAGTTATTAAGACTTTTAGGGGACGAAAATTATTCAATTTGGGCTACGCTGGTTGGTTATCTTATGCCAACAGATGAAGTAATGAACCAAATTCGTAATACTAATCCTGACGTTAATCCTGACTTATTGGAAGAAATTATCCTTGAGATTCTTCGGTTTGCTTGTATTCAAAGGGCATACGATCCCAAGATTAATGATTATGTAAGGAGAAAATCAAGAGGAGGATATCCAAGGAAGAAAGGTGAAGGACTTCAGATAGATGAGTTAATCCCAGAATACTTAATCGATAAAGTCGGATCTCTTATTACAATTGAACAACGGAATTACTTGCGACGTTCTCTTTATCGACCTTCAAAAGGAGAGCGACTTTTTGTTTTATTGAAAGATGATCGCTATGTGGTAAATGATTCGGCTGTTACTTTGCAGATTGCTTTGGAACAACAATTGTATAGGTGCAAAGGATGCCACCAGTTTTCCTTTACTTTTCTGGCTGGTAAATGCCCGAGAAAGAAATGTGGGGGTGAGCTAGAACTGATACGTGAAGATGATGTTCACATGGCCGCTCGTAAATCTTTCTGGCGTGAACCATGCAAAGAGGTGTTAGATGGGAAGCATAAACCATTCACTCTGCGATCCGAAGAACATTCAGCTCAGTTAAGCAGAAAAGATTA
This sequence comes from Candidatus Methanoperedens sp., assembly GCA_049301735.1. GTDB lineage: Archaea > Halobacteriota > Methanosarcinia > Methanosarcinales > Methanoperedenaceae > Methanoperedens. The sequence continues at coordinate 42,899 of JBAQLI010000059.1, read as the reverse complement.
TTCTGAAGTATTCTCAAGAACGGAAAAATACGAACTCCTCTTCCAAGACGTTCAAATTAGCCGAGATGCTGTTGAGCAACCAATAGACGTTCTTAGTTGTACAACCACAATGGAGGTTGGCATTGACATAGGGAGCTTAACAGCAGTTGCTTTGAGAACGGTACCACCCAGACCTGAGAACTATGATCAACGATCCGGTAGGGCTGGAAGAAGAGGGACAGGTTTATCCATAATATTAACATTCGCTGACAACTCACCTCACGAGGTATTTAATTTTGAAAATCCACATTTAATGATAGGAGGAGTTGCCTCAGAACCTATAATTTACATTGGAAACCGCAAGATAGCTGAAAGGCACATAAATGCATCATTATTAGAGAGATTCTTTAATCCTGAGGACATCGACCCCACAGCGGCTGTATTTGAATCACTGGGTTCGAGCAAGGATTTCTTCTTAGGTGAAGGGAGACATTCTTTAAAGTCGTTTGAGGTCTGGTTGAAACAAGAGATATTAACTGAAGATTCAGATACCGTAAACGAACTTGGCGAATTACTACCTGAAAAACTTTCAGAATCCTTTGCTGAAAAGGAGAATTGGAGGGCGGAACTAATCAAAGAGACTGCAAGCCAATTCCTGTCGGATTTAAAAAAGTTGAAAGATAAGTCGAATTGGAGTTCAGAGAGTGACGGTGAAGGGGACCTTTTATCCACACTATTAGATGATGCATTATTACCGACTTTTTCTTTCCCCATTGATGTGTGCGATTTTGTAGTTCAAGGCGTTGACAGGCAAACGGGAATCCCAAAGACGTTTTACGCAATTTCAACCGACCTCAAACAAGCACTTTCCATTTATGTTCCTGGTCGCCAGATTGTCGTTGATAAAAAGACATTCACCTCCTATGGCCTGTATTTCCCTTTCGCTAATGACCCTGTGAATCGTGCCAGTGGGGCAGGATGGGACAATCTTTCTTGGCTTAACTATTGTCGCAATTGTGAGACAATTTTAGAAGAGAATCGGAGGGATTTGAGTGGGGAACAAGAGCAATGCCCTGTTTGTAACTCGGCAATAGCGTCACAACACATTTTCAGACCTCCAGCTTTTGCCCCAGAAGTCAAACATGGGCGTGAAGCCGCAGAATCCGAAGAAGAGGAAGAAAAACGAGTATATGCAACTCTAGCTAAATTTCCAATCCCGACTTCGAGGTTAGATCAACTAAATGCCGAGTCTATGAAGCTTCTAAAAAATGGTAGCTTGCACAAACTGCCTAATCAAAAGTTGTTGGTTGCAAATTTCGGTCCCAACCAAGAAGGGTATCAGATTTGTTCTAAATGTGGGGCTGTTGATAGAGGAAACAAGCTTACCAATCCCCACAACAGACCATATCCAAGGGATATTCGTGTTAGAGGATGGAACTCTCAGTGCTCAGGAAACTTCACCCGTGCAACCTTTGGCTACGAGTTTAACACGGATCTAGCTGTGCTCCGCATCCCATTCAAAAGACCTTTAATGTGGGCTCCAACGGCTCCTTGGTTTAAGGTCGCTATTAGGTCTCTTGCCGAAGCACAGGTTTTAGGAGCATCCCGGGCTCTTGGTATCGATTCTAACGAACTAGCTGGTGATTACAGGATTCGTCCCCGCTTCTCTACAGACGAGCCAGAAATTAACGGATATGTGGAATTGTTCCTTTACGATACCACACCGGGAGGAGCCGGATTTGCTTCAAAGACATTCGAAAGATTCGATGACGTTCAAAAAAACGTCAAATCTATTCTTTCCAATTGTAATTGCAATAGTTCTTGCCACTCTTGTTTAAGAACTTACAACAACAAAATCTGGCACAATAAACTTAACAGATTCTTTGGACTTGAATTATTGAACTTTGTTACTGAAGGAACCCGTCCAATCGTAGAGAAAGAAAGAACTGAAATCCTTATAGACTTGTTACGTGATACACTTAATTTGATGGATCCTAATATTAAATTTGAGAAAATAGAGAATAAAAATAATTTCTGGCGCCTCGAACTTGGGCTAAAAGTGATTACATTCAATTTACGGTCATGCATGGTCGAGAGCCAAGTATCAGATATCGATCATCCCGATGAGAACATCTCCGACTATGCTATCTGGAATGAACTTCCAAGAGTCGCTCACCAGTTGATTGAAAAATTGAGACTGTCGAATTAACCTTCTAATTTCAGCCAATAGGCATAATTCAGACTAAAATCGACCAATTATCAATGAAAAAAATAGAACTTTAAATCCCTAACATCAACTCTGTGGCCTCGGAATTCTATCCAGAAACTAATCACTGCACTCCGCTTCGTACGATGCCTCTTAAGATTGGCAACTTAGGGATTGTTACTAAATAACTTGATTATTTATTAACTTATTTTTGGGCAAATTGAATAATTCCATTCACCATGGAAATCATCCTTTAGAATATTGACATCAGATAGCTCTTCATCGGAGCATCTAAAATTTTATTATACTCCTATTTCGTAAGGATTTTTTTTAGCAGAAGTGAAGCTCCCAATCGCAGCAGAGCTGCGGGGTATAGCGATTAAGATCATAGCTTTGAAGTGACCACAGGGGATGGACGTATTATGTCATTATGGAATGAGATAATTAAAAAAGCATTATAACCCCTATGAGTACTGATGGCATGAATTTACATAATTTATTTAAGATTTAACTCCTTTTTGGTCATTCGGGACAATAATCTGATACAGGCTCATACCTTAGCACTGCAACTTCCCGCTTTTGGATATATATTTGAATGCTATTATAGCAATTTTTCAAAATACATCTTGTTTTATTATAATCCCTTCTAATTTTAAGATGTATCACATAAAAAAAGAAAAAAATCAACCTAAACTATTATTTCTTGGGTGTAGGCTTAGGATTATCCTTGGGTTTCTTTTTCTTCTTCTTAAACGCCATAATTGTCAGTCAAGTTTTAAATATTAAGATAATCATTATGATACTTATGGTTAATATTGCTTATTTCGATTTAGAAACACAGCATCTCTTTCAAGAACTTGGGATGACATATTATCGAAGTCGTGACCCGACAAAACTCAAATTGGCTGTAGCAGGAATACTCTTTCAAAAAGAGACTCTTTTTTTTGAGGAAAATCAAGTCCAAGAATTATTCGTAACACTTAACCAAGCTGATTTGATAGTCGGTCATAATTTATTAGGATTTGATTATTTAGTTCTTCAACCATATATTAAACAAAATATTATAAAAACATTACAGAATAAGACATTTGATACAATGGTTGAATTAGATAAATTGACTCGATGCTGGACTTCATTAGATGATTTATGCAAAAGAAATTTGGGAATGACTAAGACTATTGATACATTAAAAATTCCAAAAATGTGGAGAGATGGTAAACATCAAGAAGTTAAGGATTACCTGCTCAATGATTTAAGAATGACAGAGGCTATTTTTACGCATGGCAAAAAGGTTGGAAAATTTAAATATGAACACAAAGATTACGGCAAAAGCCTGGGTGAGAGAGAAATCTGTGTCAAATGGTGAAATTAGTTTGGAATAATGAGAAAAATTGAAAAACCTAGACCTCATCCTAAAATAACTCAGAAACAAATTGTTGAATTCCGACCCTCATTTCCAATAAGTTGGTTGCATAAACAAGACTATTGCGAATATCAAATATTTATTGAAAATATAAAAAAAATCAAAATTGAACCTACAAAAGCAATGATTGAGGGAACAAAAGAACATGAACGATTGGAATCAGAATTTTTGCAGAGAGCTAAACCAGCCACTTTTGCAGAAATGTTGAAAGAATCAGAAACGGAATATGTGTTATGCAGAGAATTAAGTGTTCTAAGCCTCAAATACGGCATTCGTGGATTAATTGATGAAATACACTTAAGACCAAATGAGTTTGTAATAATAGATGATAAACCTGGAACGAAAACGTATCTATCCATGATTCATCAAGTTTATGGATATTGTTTAGCTTTTAAAGAAATGGTTAAACAACACAAATCAAGACCAATAGTAGCTGCCTTGAGAGAACGAGGAACAGATAATATCTATTGGAAAGTTCCATTTGATGAGAAAGCGGAAAATGAAATAGTCAAGGTAATTAATCATATTCATGGATTGATTTCAGGGACAGAACAATTCAATTCAAGTAAAAACCCTAACAAATGCAAGCCGTGTAGATTCAAAAATGATTGTGACCGAGTTATATCTTCTTAAAAAAGACTTTAAGAATCATGGTACAGCATTTATGAATTGTAGTATGGGAAATTAACACAAGATTATGGAACTTTAAGGAGGATAAAATAATGTATAAAAGAATTTGGGTATTTAGATTGTCTTTGGGTGATTCGGGAGAACCCTCCACTGAATGCCCTTTGGATTTAGATAGGCATGAAATAAAGAAATACAGAGATGAAGCCACTCCAATAGATGATGACGATTATCCAGATTTGGATATGGATATTTTAAACGATGAATTTTTTAAGAAAGGTAAATTGAGGCAAGGTTGGGGGGTCGAATTCGATGGAATGAATTTAGATTTAAATTTATCTAAAAAAATATGGCTTGAAAATTACATAAAATTGTCATGGAGAGTTTGGGGAGAAAAAATAAATTGTGAAGATGCCACTGGTAGATATAATATTTTAAAATTAATGAAAGACATGAAGGCTGGTCATATTGTTTTCATTCCAAGAATTCCCGATGACGACCACTTCTCAGTTGCAATGATTAATAGAGGAGGATATCATTTCCAGATGTTTAATGGTTATCTCGGTCATGGACATGTAATAGAAGTTGATAAAGATAGAATTAAAGTTTTTAAGTACGGTTCTACCAGTGATATTGAAAGGATAACATTCATGCCTTATAGAAAAGCAGTTGATGAAATTAAAAGTCATCATCTTATATATCCAAAAATTAGAGAATTTATTGAACATCATCATTTATGATTATTTTCATTAATTTAAGGTCATAATAACCCAACGAAGGCATACTTTGAGAAAACGAAGGAAGAACTCCAATTTTTTAATTATAATTATAGTCCTCTTGTTATTACTTTTAATCGGCTACATCTACCTTAAGAACCCGACAGTAATCGAAAAATTTCCGGTTGTAAAGGGCAAACAGCCTGAGCCAGCAGTAACTACCACAGCAGAAACAACCCCCGCAGTAACCCCAATAGTATCAGAAATACCATCATCCCCGGATAACAATGGAACGATAAAATTGGCAGCCTTCAATCTTCAGATATTTGGGACTACAAAAGCAGGGAAACCCGAAGTCATGAGCGTATTATCTAAGATTATCCGAAACTATGATGTCATAGCCGTTCAAGAAATTCGTGACTCTTCCCAGACCGCCTTGCCTCTGCTCAGGGATGCTGTGAATTCAATGGGAAGCCCGCAGTATGACTATGTTGTTAGTGAGCGGCTTGGCAGGACTACGAGCAAGGAACAGTATGCCTATCTATTTAATACGCAGACAATTCAGCAAATAGGAAGTCCTTACGTGTATCCAGATACAAATGACCTGTTCCAGAGAGAGCCGTATGTTGGAGAGTTTAAGGCTAATAACGGCAACTTCGACTTTGTGTTGGTCACAATTCATACCGATCCCGATACTGCTAATCAGGAAATTAGTGACTTACCAAAGGTGGTTGATGATGCAAAGAGCAGGTATCAAGCAGAGGGTGATTTCATTATAATGGGTGACCTGAATGCCGATTGTACTTATTTCAAAGAGAACAGTCAGTCACCGCTTCGAAGCGCAGATTATTATTGGGTTATAAATAACAGCGTTGATACTACAACGAAATCAACCGATTGCACTTATGACAGGATTATAATCACCACTCCCTCAAAGACCGACTTCACAGGGGACTCTGGTGTATTCAGGTTTGACACCGCCTATAACCTGACCTATGATGGCACAATAGCGGTTTCTGACCATTATCCCGTATATGCGAGTTTCTGGACTGATAGGGATACGGATTGAAAATGAACAAAAACAATAAAGCCGTCTTCATCTTCGGGTTCTTATTCGATTTCATTGGAGACCTGGCGACAACTTACATCGCTTTGAGTAATGGGCTGCCAGAAAGTGGTCTTGTAAGGTAATCACACGCTATGACTTTAGTATCATGGTCTTATTAAAGGTTATTTTTTATTCTGCCCTGTATTTTGGTATTGAATACCTGGAGAAGCGGGACAATTATCTTTGCGGTGCTGTTCTTGGGCTTGTTGCAGGTATGGGGATGACAGTTACATGGATGAATGCTTTGACTATCTGGAATAGTTGAAAAGTGAGGTTATTGGAACAAGAAACAACATAATTCATAAATGCAGAAACAGCTTCTCCGTATATACAGTCGTATGGACAAAAATAGTAAGAGAAAATTCATATATTGGAAAGATGTGAATATTCCTCTTGTTGGCAGGATGATTTTTTCAATCACAATATATATAATTATGATAGACAATTGATATTGAATAATAGCCAATATTATCTGAGCATTGAAGATATTTTACCAAATACAAAGTGATTGGAGTATTCAATTGAAAACTTTGGGACAAAAAGCTAAAAAAAATAAAGTGATTAAAGAAAATATAATAGTTAGTAAGAGTGTTGAAAAAGAAACGATCGTATTTGTACTGGATATTTTACCTAATGGCCGTTCAGATGATAGTCGTCCGAAAGAACAGAAAAAATCTCTTGTTTTGGGAATTGGAGAAAAGAATTTTGTTTTGATGGAGCTTCTCCCAAAAGAGACAAAGGTCATTAATGTTCAGGATAATGTCTATGTCGGTGATGGAGATCGCCCTGTTATCGACCATATCAATAGGCGTATAGTCTATTCTGAACTGACGCACTGCGCCCAGCTGGAACTACCATCGACTATTATGAAAATAGTCATAGATAATGAAACCCGTTTTTTGTCTCTCTTCTTTTCTGAAGTTCGTCGAAATACAACACGCTCTCAGTGGCTAGGGTTAAGCCCAGGGATATGTTGGAAAATAATTGAAGAGAGTAAGAAGAAGAAATTTGCAAGTTTTAATGACCTAGTTGAGCGAGTGAAAGGTCTTCATGAACCTCAAATACTTATTGTAAATTGGGTTCTGGACGAATTGAGAAAAGAGAGACGAAATCGGAACACTGAGAAACGAAAGGGGAAACGAAATGTAAAACGGAAGGAGAGCACCCAGGGACTAAATGGGAGCACTATTTCTGAGAGTGTCAAATTAGTGCATATGGAAAAAATCCCAAATCAAGTGGCTAAGAGAACATGATAATCATCGATAATGTTAAATTGAAACTTGGGGAAGTATTGAAAAAAGAGTTAGATAGTTCATCTAAAATAAAAATATGTGCGGCTTATTTCTCAATATATGCCTTCAGCGAACTCAAGAAAGAACTGTCACAAATAAAAGAATTTTCATTCCTTTTTAATTCGCCTACATTTTTCCATAATGAAAGTGAAAACAAGAAACAAAAAGAATTTTTTATACCTCCTTTTGTGAGAGAAAGGACTATTGCAGGAGGAGAGTTCGAAATAAAATTAAGAAATAGTCTCAGTCAAAGAGCAATTGCAAAAGAATGTAGGGAATGGATTGAGAAGAAATGTAAATTTAAGACTTTAAGAAAAAACATCAGAACTAACAACGGGTTATTTATAGAGGATGTAAAAAATTCCATCGCATACACTAATTTTGATAGCTTTACTGCCGATGGTCTTGGATTTGAACAAAATAATGAATTAATTAATCCCATATATCCCAGGATGGAAGGTGAAACTGCAAAACAATTCATTGAGCAATTTAATCAGGTATGGGCGCACAAAGAACTGACCGAAGACGTTACTGAAAAAGTGATAAGCTACATATCTTCGGTCCATAAAGAGAATTCTCCAGAGTATCTTTATTTTATTACTCTTTATAATATTTTTAATGAATTTTTAGAGGATATTAATGAGGATAATCTTGCCAATGAGAAAACTGGGTTTAAGGACACAGTTATATGGAATATGATGTATAATTTTCAAAAAGATGCAGTTCTTGGGGGAATAAATAAACTTGAGAAATTTAATGGCTGCATACTGGCAGATAGTGTCGGTCTTGGGAAAACATTCACTGCACTTGGGATTATTAAGTATTATGAACTCAGGAACAAACACGTATTGGTTCTTTGTCCAAAAAGGTTATCTGAAAACTGGAATCTTTATACTTCAAATTATAAAATAAATTTACTTATTAAAGATAGGTTTAATTATGATGTTCTTTTTCATACAGATCTGTCAAGAGATAGGGGAGATAGCAATGGAATAAATCTTGAATTGATTAATTGGGGAAATTATGACTTAATAGTAATTGATGAAAGCCATAATTTTAGAAATAACACTGCAAGAGCAGACAGGGATACACGGTATCAGAGATTAATGAATAAAGTGATTAAATCAGGTGTGAAAACTAAAGTACTCATGTTATCTGCTACCCCTGTTAATACTAAATTTTTAGATTTAAAGAATCAACTTGCATTGGCATATGAAGGAGATTCAACAAATATTGGTAAAGAAATGAATATTTCTAAAGATATTGAATCTGTTTTTAGAGATGCTCAGGCAGTATTTAATAAGTGGTCAAAACTTGAAGCAAATGAAAGAACAACTCAAAATTTATTAAACTCACTAAGCTTTGATTTCTTTGAATTATTGGATTCTGTCACAATTGCTCGTTCAAGAAAACATATTCTAAAATATTATGATACTAAAGATATAGGAAAATTTCCAACAAAAAATAAACCGATCAATAAGGATTTTGAATTAACAAGTTTAAAGGAATTCCCATCATTTAAGGACATATTTACCACTTTAAGTTCTTTAAATCTTGAAATATATACTCCATCAAAATGGATTCTTCCTGAAAAGAAATCATTTTATGAACAGAAATATGACACACAATTAAAAAATCGATCCTCATTAAAACAATCTACCAGAGAAAGCGGGATCATGAAATTGATGCGGGTTAATCTTTTAAAAAGACTTGAGAGCAGTATTGAAGCTTATAAGATTACCCTTACCAAGCTGAATAACAACATAAAAACTACACTTGGGGAAATTGATAAATTCAATAATAATGGATCTGGAACAATAAACGGTGTTGATCTAAGCAATTTTGAAGATGACGATATTGACCAGGAAGATGTCGATAATGTATTCAGTATCGGTACAAAAATAAAAATAGATCTTGGTGACATGGATGTCATTTCATGGGAAAGAGAATTAAAGCATGATACAGAAATAATTTCAGAATTACTAAGGGAGATGGAAAGAATCACTCCCGAAAAGGATAGTAAGTTAAACAGCCTGAAAGATATTATTGAAAGTAAAATTAAAAATCCGATTAATCCTGGTAATAAAAAAGTCATCGTTTTTTCTGCATTTGCCGATACAGTTCATTACCTTTATGATCATATTTCAAAACATTTCTTAAAAGAATTCAATTTGCACTCTGCATGTATCAGTGGAACTAAAACAAATAAATCAACGCTGAATATTGGCAGAACTGATATGAATAATATTCTTACTTTCTTTACTCCTATCTCTAAGAAAAAGAAGGAAATAGGTCTTGATATTGAAGGTGATATCGATATATTAATTGCAACAGATTGCATTTCAGAAGGTCAAAACTTGCAGGATTGTGATTACCTCATCAATTATGATATTCACTGGAATCCTGTAAGAATAATCCAGAGATTTGGGAGAATTGATAGAATTGGATCTCTAAATGAATTAATACAGCTTGTAAATTTCTGGCCACCGGTTGATCTGGATGAGTATATTAACTTAAAATCAAGAGTTGAAGGACGAATGATTGCAGGAAATCTTGCGAGTGGTGGCGAAGAAAATGTTATCTCAAAAGAGGATTCCGTCGAATTGGAGTACAGGCACAAACAATTGGCAAAATTGAAACAGGAAGTTGTTGATTTAGAAGAAATGGAGAATGGAGTCTCAATAACTGATTTGGGATTAAATGATTTTAGAATAGACCTGGTTAATTATTTTAATGAAAAAGGAGAGATAAAAAATACACCGTTTGGACTGCATGCCATTGTCAATAAAACACCTGATTTTAATGAAGGTGTAATCTTTGTATTAAAAAATCTTAATCAAGGAATTAATATCAACAATACTAATAGATTGCATCCTTTTTATCTTGTATATATTGGAAAAGCAGGGGAAATAATTTCTAATCATTTAGATGTCAAGAATACACTTGATATCTTCAGAGCACTGGCAAAGAATAAACCTGAGCCAGATTATCAATTGTGCAAGAAATTTAATGATAAAACAGAAGAAGGTCAGAAGATGAATGATTATTCTGATCTACTTCATAAATCAATTAATTCAATTATTACTGTAAAAGAAGATGCTGATTTAAATAGCATATTCAGAGCAGGCGGTACTTCGATAAGTGTGAATGATATTAAAGGGTTAAATGATTTTGAACTCATATGCTTTTTGGTAATACAATAATGTTCCCTAAGACAACAATCATAGGAAAGAAAATTCCAAAGCAGCGGTTTTATGATAATGTTGAGCTAAGTACTTCTTTAAAGAATAAGTTTGTTGAACAAATTGAAGGAATTGTTTTTGCCAATAAGTTTTCAAAAGATACGCTTAATATACCAAAGACGGATGAAATTGAAGAGGTTTTTGTTTTTGATATTACTTTAAAAGAGACCAAATTTATTGATGAGATTGAAGATGTTCTGACCGTTATAGATAGATCAGTACCTTACCCCATATTATATAAATTTAACATCAGGGAGTTTGTTGTGTATAAGATCGCATATAAGAAAAGAAACCAGAATGACATCAATAAGAGTGTTGTTGTTGTTTATTTAACTAAAAAAATTCCTATTGATGAATTGGACTCTTTTAAAAAGGAAATTGATGTCATATTTAACGCTTTAAATATGAAAATTCTTTATGAGAATATTCTTAAATTATTTTTACATGAGCAGAAGGGGTCTGTTGAGGAATCTGTCGAAGATGAAAAAAATTGTCTGGCTGTCGAAAAAGAAATTGGCAGACTGGAAAAATTGATGATTCATGAGAAACAGGCTGATAAACAATTTGAAATTCACAATAGTATCAAAAAGTTAAGAAGGAAATTAAAATAATGAAATTATATAAATTTAGGTCATTAAGAAACTATGAGGATTATAAAAGAGTGCAATATATAATTACAACGGGTAAGTTTTGGTGTTCCAAACTATGGAATTTAAACGATCCTATGGAAGGTGTTTATAAAAATTCTGATTTCAATAGTGATAATATAAATCAGATTTTTGATGAAAAAAATAACTATTTGATTTGTTCATTTTCTGGGAAAATAGGATTTAATAATCCTTTGTTATGGGGATATTATGCAAATGGATTTAAAGGAGTGACCATCGAAGTTGAAATTGAAAATAAAGACATTATAAAAGTAGAATATGTATCTCAAGATAAATTTAATAAAAATATGAATGATGTAAAAGAAATTATTACTCAAAAACTTAATAATTGGAAACATGAAAATGAATATAGGTTTTTAATAGAATCTGAGGAAAATCAACAAGAAATAGGACGAATTACAAAAGTTTTTTTTGGAAATCCTTATAGTAATTTAAACAATTCAAAAAAGATTCTTGAGACATCTAATTCATTGAGGGACTTTAAAAAATATAAATGTAAATTGAAAGAAACATGTGAAACTAAAAATATTTATACTGAAGATTACATATTAAATGAGGTCATACACAATGGAAAAATTAAACATGAAAACTAAGGATTTAGCCTCCGATAATATCGCTAAATTATCTGCTCTTTTTCCAGAAATAATAACCGAAGTTGAAAAAGGCGGCAAAATAATCAATACCATCAACGCAGATAAGCTCAAAGAACTTATCGGCGATTACGCTGAAAATTCCAGTGAAGTTTATGAACTAACATGGGTTGGGAAGCAGAAATCAAGACAAAATATTGTATTGCCCATTCATAAAACCCTTCGTCCTGTTGTTAAGGATTCTGTTGATTTTGAAAACACAGAGAACCTGTATATTGAGGGAGATAATTTCGAAATCTTAAAACTCCTGCAGGAGTCTTATCTGAATCAGATCAAGATGATCTACATAGACCCACCATATAACACAGGCAATGATTTTGTCTATAAAGATAATTTTTCCATGTGCAGAGAGAGATATGACGATGAAACGGGAGCAATAGACGAAGAAGGAAACAAGCTATTCAAGAACACAGCAGTAAATGGGAGATTTCATTCAGATTGGCTATCTATGATGTATGAGCGGCTTGTGATTGCAAAGGATTTGTTGAGTGATGATGGTGTTATATTTATCTCAATTGATGATAATGAAGTTGCTAATTTAAGAAAAATTTGTGATGAGATATTCGGAGATGAAAATTTTGTGGCACAATTCCCTTGGAGAAAAAGAACTGCAAAATCAGATGTTCCGTTTGGCATTTCTCAGGATTATGAATGGTTGTTATGTTTTGCTAAAAGCAGTTTATTTATTGCTGATATTGAAGGTGTAAAACGTAAGTATTTTGAATCGCCAGATTTGCCAAATAGACCTTGGAGAATACATGATATGACTACTCAGCGTACTGCATTAGAACGTCCAAATAGTAATTTTACGATCATAAATCCAAAAAATGGTGAAAAATATCCTGTAAATCCAAATGCTGTATGGCGTGTTACCTCTGACACTTTTCAAAAATTTTATAGTGAAAATAGGATAATTTTTCCGGGTGAGTATAATTTTTTAAATATCTCAAAACCTGTACTAAGATATTTTAAGGACGATGATATAACAAAAGCGGGTGAAAGATTTGGTTTTACTCATGTTAGCACAAACTTGCCTAAAGAAGTTGGCATGACACAGGATGGGACAAAGGATATTGGAAGTTTATTTGAAAATAAAATTTTTAGCTTCCCCAAACCAGTTAGTTTATTGAAATATTTAATTAAATTTACAACATCAATAGATAAATCAGCTACAATCCTCGACTTCTTCTCTGGCTCTGCAACAACAGCCCACGCGGTCATGCAGCTAAACTCAGAAGATGGAAGCAATCGCAAGTTCATTATGGTGCAGCTTCCAGAACCAACCGCAGAAGATTCTGAGGCTTTAAGGGCGGGATATAAAAACATTGCTGAAATCGGAAAAGAGCGTATTAAGCGCGCCGCAAATAAGATACAGGATGAATTAAAGGATAAGCAAAAACAGCAAACCTTAGATGAAACTGATAACGATACTTCTAAGATGGATTTCGGGTTCAGGGTCTTCAAACTGGATTCCTCCAACATGAAGGATATTTACTATAATCCTAAAGACATAGACCAGAGAACATTGACGAATTTCAGGGACAACATCAAGGAAGATAGGACCGATAAAGACCTGCTTTTCCAGGTATTGCTTGAGCTTGCAATACCAATATCTGCTAAAGTAACAGAAGAAAAAGTAAACAATAAAACAATCTATAGAATAAATGATAACTTCCTTATAGCTTGTTTTGATGACGATGTTGATTTAGAAACAATCACGAAAATAGCACAACTTAATCCTTTAAGGATCGTCTTTAAAGATTCATCATTCAAAGACGATGCTGCCAAAGTGAATTGTGATGAGTACCTTAAGAACAAACTGCCAAATACTATCGTTAAGGTAATATAAAATGAAGCTAAAATTCAAAAAACAGAAATTCCAGAAAGATGCAGTGAATGCAGTTTGTGATATATTTGGAGGGCAGGTTAAAGAAAATCATCAATATATTTTCGGAAAAAATGAAGGAGGACTTTCCGGTTTCGGAATAGATTCAAATATTTATGCATGGAAAAATGCAAAAATATCATTTTCTAATGAATCATTACTCGAAAACATCCGTGCAATACAAAAGAACAATGATATTCTTCAATCAACAAAATTAGAAGGCACAGGCATTAATTTGACCGTTGAAATGGAGACTGGAACTGGAAAGACTTATGTTTATATCAACACTATTTTTGAATTAAACAAAAGGTATGGCATGACTAAATTCATTATTGTTGTGCCAAGCATTGCTATCAGGGAAGGTGTTTCTAAATCATTTTCAATTATGGAAGACCATTTTGCGACACTATATGGTAAAAAAGTGAGGCACTTTATTTTTGACTCCTCCAAGCCAACCCAAATTGAATCTTTCGCGACTAACAGCGGGATTAATGTTATGATTATCAATAACCACGCATTTAACAAGAAAGATACAAATAATATGTATAAGGTAACTGAGAGGGGAGCAAAGCTAATTGATTATATTTTGGGTACGAATCCAATTCTGATAATAGATGAGCCTCAGTCTGTTGAAGGAAAAAGCACCAAATTAGCCCTGAAAGACTTTAATTCCTTATTCACATTAAGGTATTCGGCAACACACAGAGAACCGTATAATATGGTTTACAGGCTTGATGCCGTTGATGCTTTTAACAAAAAATTGGTAAAACAAATCAGGGTTAAAGGAATAGATATCAAGGGGACGACTTCAACACATAGCTATCTATATTTAGAAGGAATAGATATTGGAAAAAGCCATTATCCAATCGCAAGAATTGAAATGGAGGTTAAGCAGGTAAATGGCGTAGTCAGAAAGATGAAGCGAATTAATAGAGAAGATGATTTATTTACACTTTCTGAAGGTTTACAGCAATATAAAAATTATAAAGTCTCAGATATTACTTCTGAAAAAGTTTCTTTTACAAATGGTCTAACATTATCTATAAGCAATGTAGTCGGTAACATCAACGAAGAGCATAAAAGAAGAATCCAGATAAGAGAAACAATAAGGTCCCATTTAAATAAGGAACGATACTTATTCAAAAATGGCATTAAAACAATATCATTATTTTTCATAGACGAAGTCAAGAATTATAGAGAATATGATGAACATGGAAATCAGATATCTGGAAAGTATGCTACAATATTTGAAAATGAATATTCGCAATTAATTACAGAGTATACAAAAGAAGATCTTGATTATGCTAAATATTTAAATTCAATTTCGCCAGAAGAAACACATGAAGGATATTTTTCAATTGATAAAAAAGGTCATCTAACAAATCCTAATGAAACAGGGAGGGGAGAAAACAAATCATGCGATGATGTAAGTGCATATGATTTAATTATGAAAAGGAAAGAACTATTACTTGATTTAAAACAAAAAACAAGATTCATATTTTCACATTCTGCCCTCAGAGAAGGGTGGGACAATCCCAATGTCTTTCAGATTTGTATTTTAAGAAATACGGATCCAAAAGAAGTTAGATCAAGACAAGAAGTGGGAAGAGGTTTAAGACTTTGCGTAAATCAGCAGGGAGAAAGAGTTGATGAAGAGTTTGAAGGAATAAATTCCTCACAAGTAAATATATTGTCAATTATTGCAAATGAATCATATGAGGAGTTTGCAAAAGGACTCCAAAATGAATTTAGCGAAAATTTGCGAGAAAGGCCGTCAAAACTTACTATTGAATTCCTTATGAAAAGGTCTATAGATGGGGAAAAGATAAGTGAAGATGTAGCCAAAAAAATTAGACATGATTTTATTGTTAATCAATATATTGATGAGAATGATACATTAACAGAAAAATATCATCAAGAACGAGAAAAGGGTACTATAAAATTAAGAGACGATCTTAAAGAAAAAGTTCCTGCTATAATTGAAGTTATAAAAGAATTATATGAAAATACTGTCAAGGTTAATAATGAAGACGATTCGGGTAAGGTCAGAAATAAGATCAAAGAAGATAATTTCAATAGTAAAGAGTTCAGAAAACTGTGGGATTATATTAGTTCCAAAAGCATATATACCGTTGATTTTGACACTGGGAAATTGATCCAAAAATCAATCGAAGAAATAAATAATAAGCTGGAAGTTGTGAAAATCATTGCTGAAACAAAAGAAGGGGAGATGAAACAAGCAACTCTTAAAGCAGATGATTTTAAAAATAAAACTGCATTTGATAAACAATCAATAAAGTCAGAAAGTTTGAACGAAAATATTTCTCAAACAATAAAGTATGATTTAATAGGTAAAATAGTATCTGAAACAAATTTGACCAGAAAAACCATTGTAGAAATACTTACAAAAATAACTGAAGAAAAGTTCAATTTGTTCAAACAAAGTCCAGAAGATTTTTCATTAAAGATATCTAAAATTATTAACGATGAAAAAGCTGAAATTGTCCATGAAAATATCAAATATCATAGATTAGATGATAAGATTCCATTAGAGATATTCGAAAGAAACATTCAAAGTAATGGAAAATTTATCGATCTTAAAAAATATGTATATGATTATTTAATCTATGATTCCGAAGTTGAGAGGAATCTTGCAAAGAATATTGATGATTCTTTAGAAGTATCTGTATTTTCCAAACTTCCTAAAGGAGAATATGTGATCTATACGCCTGTGGGAAAGTTTAGTCCTGATTGGATGATTGTCTTTGATAAAAATAAGGTAAAATATGCTTACTTTGTAATTGAAAGTAAAGGAAGTACCAGAAAATTAGATTTGAGGGGTGTTGAAAGGATTAAAATTGAATGCGCCAAAAAACATTTCCAGGCAATTTCCGACGGTAACGTTAAATTTGATGCTGTTAGCAGTTTTGATGAATTAAGAAATAAGTTAGAATTATTAAAAAATTAAACGGACAAAATTCTTCAGTGTATTAATTTGATAAAAAATCAACCGGTGGTACCCATTCCCTTAAACTCCCCCCTCTCATCCCTAAAACCCCGCCAGCTTGAAGCCATCAAACACACCCAGGCCCCCCAATTGATCCTCGCAGGCGCAGGCACAGGAAAGACAACTACCATAACTGCAAAAATAGCATACATGGTCGAAAAGGAAAATATCGCCCCATCTCATATCCTTGCTCTCACCTTCTCCAAAGAAGCAGCAAGGAACATGCGCGAAAAAGTCGAAAAACTCCTTCAGGGAAAGGAAGTGATTGTTAAGACTTTCCATTCCTTCTGCGCCGAACTCATCAAGGATCATGCAGAAAGATGCAAAGTTCCCGGAGACTTTAAGATATTCGAGGAAATGGATTCAGCCATTTTCATATTCAAGGAACTTGGAACAGATGCAAGGACCGCCAGCCTGTACGCAAACACCATCGGAAAAGCCAAAGACCTGAATATTTCAATAGATAAATTCAAAGAGTTTCTGGAAAAGCTTAAAAAACACGTTCAGGATATCGAAAAAGATGAGAGCACATGGAAGGATCTCTATCTCGAATCCAAATTCAAACTCAATACCTTCCATCTTCAGGAATTCAAAGACAAAGAAGAGAAGAAGGCAATACAGGCAGAGAAGAAAAGATACTCCGAATTCATAGATCTCTATGAAGAATACCAGAAATATTCAAACTTCATATCAGCCTGGGAGAAATACGAAGAAAAGAAATCAGCTATAGGCGCCCTGGATTACGGTGACCTGAATAAGATCGCCCTCTGGTATCTCGATGTGTATGGCACGCAGGAATTGAACGATAAATTCCGCTACATCATTATTGATGAATTTCAGGATACCAATTATGTCCAGTTCGAACTGATCAAGAAGCTCACAGCAGCGAATAAGAACATAACAGTAGTGGCAGATCCGAACCAGACCATATATGCATTCAGGGGAGCGTACACCAATAATATCGAGGAGTTCAAGAAGCAATTCTCTCTTTCAGATAAAGACATCGTTTCACTGGATGTCAGTTTCAGGTCAACTAATAAGATCCTCCGAGTCGCTCATACCCTGATCGAAAAGAACTATTCCGAGGAGAAAAGGCAAGAATGCCTGCTCCTCAAAAATCACAATGATACTGAAGGGGAGAACGTCAGCATCATCGAAACTGAGGATGATAACGAAGAAGCAAGAGCCATTGTCGAGAAGATCGAGGAATATCTGGCACAAGGTATCCCTCCAAAAGATATTGCTGTATTATACAGGACACATGCTCAAGGGCGAAAGGTAAGACAAGCTCTTGAAAACAGAGGTCTGCCCTTCCGGGTTAAAGATGATACTGATTTTCTCAAACAGCCTGAAATAAAGACCGCTCTTGCTTACCTGTATATTATCAACAATATCTCTCATCCCACAGCTCGCGGGACAGAGGCGTGGTGGAGTATATTCCATTACAACAATGCCCTGAGCCAGGAAGATTCCATAAGGATAGGAGAATATCTCAAGAAAAAATGGGTCTCGTTCCAGGAAGCCATCTATCATCACATTGGAGAACCTGGACTTTCAAAGAGCGGTCTTGAGACGATAAACAATGTAAAAAAGAGAGTCGATTTACTGTGCGGGAAGAAGAATCTTGACGTATCGGACCTCATCCTTGAGGTGTATGATCAATCGGGACTCTCACGGCAATTCGCCCATACTGACACAAAGCGCAGCAGGGAAGCGCTTTTGAACCTCAGGCAGCTTCATGAATTAGCTAATAATTTGGGACCAGTATGAATTTGGGGCACTAAGAAATTATGTGCCAAATCATTTTTAGCATGATATTTAAATTATTATCCACCCACGATTGACGATTCTTCTTCACTTTCGACCCAACTATTCCCATAAGGTTTTCAATATGATTGTTGGTTTCATGGATAGTAATGTCTCTTGTTGCTAATTCTGCGAATAATGTTACTTTGTCATAAGTTCTAAGAATGTATTTGGCTGCATTACTATCTTTGTCAGTTGCCAACAATTCATTAGCAATAGCCAGTAACTCTTCTTTAGTTTTTTTAATCCTCCATTCGAGTCTTTTAAAATCGCGATCCTCCCTATGTTTTTTTACCGAATTTTTCAGCGTAGAAATTATCCTGCTGATTTCCTTCTTGATTCTTTTTCGATCCCTTTTTGGATATTGTTCACTCCAGAGATAGTACATCGACGTTTTAACAAAATGATTCGTACATTGCTGGATTTTATAACCATCTTTTTTCAAGGCCAACTGTAATTGATAGTCTCCGTCGCAGATGGCATATACTTCATCAGCGATGCTATAATTTTCTCTGAGATAAGATAAAACCCCTGACCAGCTCTCGAATAAACCCACGAATAGAACATATTCCTCTCCAGATTCCAAATTAATTCCTAAAACACCTTTGATGCTAGGGCGACCACCCGATCTTCTTTTCGATTTAGTGTCATCTATTAGAATGGCATCAATCCTTTGATCACTGTATCTCGAATATATTGGATTTCGTATTGGAAGTGTGTTGTTCTCATAGAATATTGTCTTTAGCTTGAATGAACTCAGCTTTATTCCTTGCAAGATCTCAATAAGAAAACAGGCTTCCGAAAAGGATACTATTGTACATAGATACTTCCAAGAAGAATAATAAATGGAATCATCCGAATATTTACCTCGGTTATGTAAATAAGGCACTATGAACGTTTTTTCCCCATTTCATCAAGTGTTCGTTTTGCCAGGAAATCAAACTCAAAATGAGGTGTTTTGATATGCACTTTTTTACTTCCCTTTTTGAAGTCCACTTGTTGTGAAAGATCGGTCTGTAAACTTTCAAGGTACTTGATTGCTACTTGTTTGTGAATATTCTGAGCAAGAATTTCACGTTCGAGATCTTCAATGCAATTGACCCGTTCATCATCGATATCAACTTCAATCGTAACCTTCCGTTTTTGCATTTTGACTAAACTGATGAAATCGATATTAAAACTATCTGTGATTTTTAAGGGAGATGATTATTATGCCCTAGTAAAAACTGGTCCCAATAATTTTGAGGAGTTCCATGGAAAAGACCTGAGTTTGTTTATTGATTATCTTGAGATACTTGACGAGATGGACGGCAACCCGTCGCCTGCAAGAATAGCGGATGAAGATGCCATAAACCTCATGACCATACATTCGGCAAAGGGATTGGAGTTTAAGGTAGTATTTGTCACAAATCTTGCTAAAGATAAATTCCCTCTGTACCGGGGAGGCGCAGAACCGCTCATACCGCCAGAATTGATGGAGCAGTACAGGGACATTTTTAAGGACGGATCGATCAAAGATACTGAAAAGGCAGTC
Organism: Candidatus Methanoperedens sp.; assembly: GCA_049301735.1. GTDB lineage: Archaea > Halobacteriota > Methanosarcinia > Methanosarcinales > Methanoperedenaceae > Methanoperedens. The sequence continues at coordinate 22,756 of JBAQLI010000059.1, read as the reverse complement.
AGGGAACGCAAGAAAGAGATCAAAAAAGAAGAAGAAAGACGGCTTGCATATGTGGCGCTCACAAGAGCAAAAGAACATCTTTTCCTGACACTGGCAACAAAATACGCTGACGAGGAAAGAGAGCCTTCTGAGTTCCTTCTGGATATCGGTTATGATAACTGGAGGGCTGGTGGGAATATCACAATTGGAGATCTCAGTTATTTCAGGGATACTGATACGAAAGTCAGGGAAATGGTAAAGGACAGTGCGCTTGAGCGGGAAAAGGCTCTGCGAAAAAGGCTACTCATTGAGTCGCTTGATTCAGGCGATTTTAACGAAGTCATGAAAAATACGCTGCTGTATCAGGCTTTAAAGCTTGGAAAAACGCCGGATTTCAAGGAAGTTTTCAATGCCAACTGGGAAAAAATAGACCCTACGCAAGACGCTGAGAATATTCTGTGTAAAATCAAAGAGAATAAAAACGGGTTGAAATTCAATCCCGCAAGCATGACTTTCAGCTATTCCTCAATAAGTACCTATGAGAACTGTCCCAGGCAGTATGAACTCAAGGAACTTCTCAGGATGCCAACACGCGATTCTGAAGATTCTACTGGAGCCATGAACAGGGGAACTTTTGTTCACAGGGTGCTTGAGATAGCGGTGAGTGAGAAAATAACCACGAAGGAAAGGCTGTATGAGATCAGGGACACTGTCGCAAAAGAACCTGATTTCAGGGGCGTTGATGTTGAAGCTGCAACTGGAGCGCTCGATGTATTCTGGGAGCGGAACAAAAATAGGATTGCGAATAACTTGATGGTTGAGCAAAGATTCACTGTGCCACTTGGAGGTTTTACGTTTAAAGGATTTATCGACCGAGTGGATCTCATCCCTGGGACGAAGAATGAAATTGAGATCATCGATTATAAGACCGGAAAATCTGAACCCGGACCTGATGAGCGGTCAAGACAACTTTTCCTTTATGCAAGGGGTATTGAGCATATTCATCCCCAATATAAAGTGAAAAGACTCACACTCGAACAACTTGGTCTTCCAAATCCCAGGACATTTGAACTGAATGGTGGAAAGTTCGAGAGCGCAGGCAGTTCACGGATGGAAGGGCTTGATGGGAATGCTATTGATGATCTGATTGAGATCGCGAAAAAGATCGCGCATGATTATGAACATGGTTTTGATAGGACGAAGGATGAGAAGGCTTGTGCAGATTGTGGGTATAGGTTGTATTGTGGGGATTAGGACATTTTTTCCATTTTGAGTTTGTTCATAGTTCCAATTTCTTTAATTTTTTGAGCCTGAGGATGTATTGAAACCCAGGGAGTTTTTGTCAGGAGTTCGAACATCAACATTCAAGGTTGAACTTGTTTTTGATGAAAGGAAAATAACCTCCATTGATATAGTTTTTATGCGGGCGACTTACAACGGTGAAGACCATATTTCAAATCAATGTGTCAAATTCGATTGAGATTTTATCGAGCTGATCCACAAGGTGCTTAAGACCAAGTTTTTGAGCTAAAGTACGTGCTTCATCGAGTATTTCACGTCTATTGGTCTGTTTGCGGCCATCTTGAATGTAGGCACCTTTTCTCTTATCAGATTGAAGAACTGACGTATAAATTTCGATAATCCGTTCAATTCTACGTCGTGATTTTGATGGCCCATGGTTTACTTTTAACAGTAGTTGCAGAGTCCTAGCTTCTTCATGCCATTCATCATCTTCTTCTCTTTCAACTCGCAACGCATCCAGGAGATGCTCTGCATCAGTCAAGGCTCCACTTTGGAGAAGCAATTCACCGCGGCGGAATCTCACTTCGCGAATTTCACCTGGAATTAACTCTTCATGCATTTGTTTGAGATATTCTTCAGCATTTGTATAATCATCCATAGCTTTAGTTAGCCAATCTTGCCGATTGGCAGAATCAAGGTGGGAGAGCGACGAATGTACTAGGCCAAGATTTCTGCACTGTTGAAAACATGCTCTTGCATCCCCAATGCGGGAATTAAGTTCCAATGCTGAGTTTAGTGCACTTTCAGATGCTTGGAGAACATCAATATTTCGATTGGCTAATTCATGAAGAATAAGCCCCTTAGCATTGAGAGTTGAAGCTTTTCCACTAATATCACCGATTTCATCAGAGTGCTCAATTGCTAGATCACAGTGTTGAATAGCCGATAACGACCCCGAACTTGGGCATGTGACCTTAATATCTTTTCCGCTCAATCCAAGTGTTAGGGAATACAGTCGATGAAGTTTTGATCGAGCCCAGTGTTTAAAATTAGGCTTCAACCGAAGGATATTTTGCTGCAAAAGGACTTGAACATAATCGAGTATATCGAGTGCTTCGCGGTATCTCTTATCACGCCGCAAAACATTAGCCTCCTCAAGCTTTGTATCAATGGCTAGGTCTATAACTCCATCAGTAATAAATAAGTCGAAGGCATTTTCGAGCACTTTGGAAGCCTCGACATATTTTTGATGGGTACTTGCCATTTCATGAATCTCACCCAGAAGACGATATGCCTCCCCCCTCTGTTTGGCATTGACAGCATTGTGCATTGCTTCTTTACACCAGTATTCTGCATTTATCATTATCCTTGCTTGATGATAGAGAATTGCAGCAGATATGCATCTGTCAAAGTCAGAAATTAAAGATAACCAATTTGGAAGAGGAGCTTTTCGTCTTATGTTACGTTTTTGAGGAAAGTTCACAACAGCAAATTCGAGAATTTTTTTGAGAAAATCACTCGTATTCCCATGCCATTTATGAGCATTGTTACGGTTATTAAGAATCTCGTTTACCGAGATGAGTTCCCACTGCACCTCTAAGTATCGTTTGGTTGAGAGTTTTTTTATCTCCAAATCTCTTTGGGCACCAAAAGATCGGATGTCAGATTCGACAAATGGCAACGAAGTATGCCTGTCAAATTGCAGCCAATATATGGTATTATTTGATTTTGTGCTTCTGAGTATAGGTTGGACACTAAAATGGTCACAACCACTGTAACCCATAAAAAAAACATCGAAATTTCTCAATGCCTGTACGAGAACTGCTTGTTTGGCTTCTGTTAGACCGCAACCAACTTGATTGAGTGAGAATTGTATAGATTCATATTTCTTCCGACCTCTTTTTGTTGAGTCGATAGAGCCATGTAGCTTACAGAGGCAACCTGGGCCGACCATGGTAGAGACATCGAAGATTTTCGCTGTCAATATGGTTTGGAACTCATCATTGGAAATACATACATGTGGATAAAATTGTAATTTTTCACATGCTTGCTCAATTAGATTATCGACATTAGTGGTGAAAACATGATGGCCATATCTTAAAGCTTGGGCTAGGAAATAATGATTTGGATTCGGATTTCGACTCTCAAGCCACTTGTAAAAATCGAAAATACGATTTCCAAACCGGCCCATAAGGATGTGTATGAGAACTTCTGGACGCAGTTGTTTGGCAAGTATCTCGCTCTCTGATGGAGGGAAGTTAATAGGAGCTAATGATTGAATGATGTGTCTACTGAAGGAAAAAAAATCTGGCAATGCTGAGTCTTTCGATACACCAGCTCCAACAAAGAAAACTAAAGGTTTTGTTGGGGATGAAAAAGCTTCGATAAGAATATTTTCGATTTCACCTGAATTCATATTTCCCTCTTCATAGATTAAACACCATTCGTGATGATTATATCATCTTACCTTCAAATCACCTTCTTCTCTTTACAACAATTACAATATGGATTGAATTCTCGTGAAAATAGTGATTTCTCGCTTTCAGCCTGTTCTTCTCGTTGCAGTCAACCTTCTCCAAAGAAGCCGCAAGGAACATGCGTGAAAAGGTAGAGAAACTCCTTCAGGGAAACGAAGTGATCGTTAAGACTTTTCACTCATTCTGCGCCGAGCTTATCAAAGACCATGCTGAAATATGCAAAGTTCCCGGCGACTTCAAGATATTCGAGGCTTAATCACACATAGTGATATATATCAAAATATCATACTATATGTGATATTGTGATATAAATGAGAATGAGTGTTCTGCTCAAAAAGCTTCGTATAGAAAATAAAGAGTTCGTCACGTCAAAGGAGTTGGAACTCTATTGCAAATCAATGAAATTGGACTATACCACAGTGATCCGATATTTCATTGCACAAGGTTACCTGACAAGGATATTCAGAGGAATATTTTATGTTAAGACCCTTGATGAAATGAAGCTTGGACGGAGCAAATACAGCTATCTGGAACTCGTGGCAAAGGGGCTGGAACTGAAGAACGTGAAAAACTGGTATTTTGGGCTGCACACTGCACTGAAACTTAATAATATGACTCATGAGTATTTTGCAGTTGAGGATGTGATCAACGATTCTCTTTTCAGGGCAAATCCCATGAACATAGCTGGCTACAAATTCAAGTTCACCAGGCTATCACCTTTGCTGTTTGACTTTGGAATAAAGAACAAAGATGAGATGGTAAGATATTCAGACCCTGAGAAGACTGTCCTTGACTTCATATACATTTGGAGGTATAACGGAGTTCCAGACGACAAGATCGTCCTTGATATATCCGAATGGGCTAAGCAGGATTCAAAAGAGAAATTGATGAGCTACGCAAAGAAGTATCCGAAAACAGTGACTGAAATAGTGGAGAGGGTGATCGGGTGAGGGCTGATTTTGTAAATGAGGTTGCTAAAATCCTCGACATCAAGAGGAAAGATATGATCGAGAAGGACCTTATTCTCCATCAGATATTATTCGACCTCTCAGGTGACAGGTTTTTCGCCGCAAACGTCGTCTTCAAAGGAGGCACCTGCCTTATAAAGTCGTACTTCGGCTATCTAAGATTCTCGGAGGACATAGACTTCACCTGGAAAGACCAGAGCGTCTTCGAAGGAATGTCACAGAAGGCTATCAGAGCTTACTTATCCAGAGTTATTTACAATATCGGCGAGATCTTTGAGAAAATTGCCGAAAAAAGAGGGCTGGATTTCAAATGTGAAAAAAGCAACGCTGAATACATCGAGTTCGGCGGGGGCAACAAAACATGCACATTCAAGATGTGGTATATGTCTGAAGTACTGAACCGAAAGAGTTTTCTTAAAGTGCAGATCAACTTTGTCGAAAGAATGTGTTATCCTCCCAGAGATGCAGAACTGAGCGGATTGCTCACAGGCGAGAACGAGGAGCTTGAGGCGCTGTTCCCAGAATATGCAGAATATACCAGGAAGATTACCTTTAGCATTTATGACATTCGCGAGATACTGAGCGAAAAAGTCAGGGCACTTCTAACAAGGGAAGGAACGAAGGCGAGGGATTTCCTGGATGTTTACTTTATCTGCAAGCGGCTCGGGATCAAATTGGAGGATGTGGAGGGGTGCATAGTCAGCAAGACGAACTTTGCGATTGAGCTCTATGACAAATACCGGTTCAATCTGAAAGAGAAAAATGCCCTATTACAATCGGGAAAGATCTTTGATTGGGGCAAAGAGCGAGACTTGCTTCTGTCAGAGATAGATGAAACGGATTTTTACTCATTTCTCAGTGAGTTCCAGGTTTTCCTGAAGAAGATCGTCAAGAATATCGGGCAAGAAACTTAACCGCTATTTCGCTTGAAGATGTTGGTCATAAAAGAACTAATTTACAGCTGCATGTTTGAAAAGAACTTAGAGGTTGCTTTCGATTCAGCAGCTGCAGCTTCAGGAGCTTCGTTTCAGCCCTACCAAGACATCCATCTATGTTTCAGTTCCTGCCGATGCATCTGATCTAAGAGCAGCAGGGGGTCGTCATCTGGCATAGACCATCTGTCCAGTCCGGGCGTCGTCTCCAGACCCCTGAACCGAAATCCTTTTTCAAGTAGACCTATTCGGGCAGTTCGGTAAATATGACCAATGAATCAGGAATTTCAAAGACGCCAGGAAAGACCGCGATGAGCGTTCTGGCTCCAGGCGCAGGAGTGAAGGAATATGAAGAAGCACACAATTCCATACAGAGACAGTCTCTTGATGCAGCGATAGATGTAGCTCTTGCAAGGCAGGGCATAGATCCCCAGAAAGTGCCTAAGAGAGTGTATGACATTATACGCCGCCTGAACATCAAGCTGAATGAGATCAACATAAAAGCTCAAAACGAGATCTCAAGGATTCAGAAGGCAGCCGGACTTGAATACAATGGAACCATACTGGAACTTAACCAGGCATGCTTGAACCTGAAGATTGAGCAAGGCGTAGTGCCCGAGCCACCAATCTCAGGAGATCAGAGTGTGAAAGGAATGGTTGAAGAGAACCATGTAGTGGTGCAGAGCCCGGTTGAGGGAGAGACGGGCGTATAAGCGCCCGGTTTACTTTTTAGTCTGTCTTCTTAGGAGCTCAGCTTCGATTTTTTGTTTTCTCTTCCAGAGCAGCTTTTTAAATTCTGGGTCTTCTAACAACACAGCCATCGCGGAGTTGATTTCTTCGTTATCCTTTTCCATCTTAAGAGTGACGTCAATGCGCATGCTCATTCCACATCTGTAGCATCTTAGGTCCTTAGGGTTGTTGAGTTCTCTACAGCGGGGACATTGTACTATCTCATCTTTTGTGGGTTTTTCTATATTAGCCTTTATACCATATTGTTGCCGGAAGTAATCATCAACATCATCAGTGGTCAGGCGAGCGTATTTCTCTGGCTGTCTGGATGTGGGACTCCATCCACGCTGTTTGGTTTGGATTGACCTTGGCATCCCACGTTTCATGTCGCGGGTTTGAGCATAGTATCGGAATAAGTGCGTTGTGAGTGTCTTTCGTATCAGGGTCTGCCCGTTGTCTCTTGCCTGCTTGTTGTGCTTAACGATTAGTCGATATATCAGTCTTCGCACCCCATCATAACTTAGAGCCGCTTGCGCCGGGAGTTTGGTGAGGTCGATCCAGACGGGTGCTTCCGGGTCATTTCTGAAGGGATGCACCTCAAGCCAGTGGCGCAGGTACACAGCTGAAGTGATATACCTCACAGGTTCGCCCCGGAATGTCTTGTCGTGGAGAACGACCTTAGCTCCAAGATCATCAAATGCGATATGCTTGATTTGCCTGGTAGCGAGCGCTCCGACCCGTTCGCCGTTCTCTATTGACATTTCTATGTAGGCTTTGTCTCTTGGGTTGCAGGCGATATTCCTCAGGCATTCCATCTCAGCGTCCGTTGGTATCAGCTGGGCATCCCTAAGTCGATTCGGTTCTTTCAAATGGATATGGCTTACTTCCAGTGCATATTTTCCAGCAGAGAGGGCGATCATCAGCCGTTCTTTGTCGGGGTAAGCATCGGGGTATCCATATCTATGTCGCACCCATGTTACGAACTTCCTCAACACGATTCTGTAACTATGTTGAGTCCAGTCATGATCAGGCAAGGGGTACTTCTCGTCCATCCACAATAAGAGCTTCTTGGAATCCCTTTCATCAAATTGCATCCATTCTTTTTTGAGCTCTCTCGTAAGAACAAGTAATCTCGTCAGGAGGGTGCTGGTACGGGTTTTGCTGACTCTTCTGATCTTCCAGCCGAGAAGACAGTCCTCGGCGAAGTCGTTCAACGCTGTTTTGTTGTTCGCAGATATCTCTGAGTTAGCTATTCTCTTCTTGATATCAATGAATGTCTTGTCTATTCCATGAATGTCTATGTCCATTTTAGACAGTATTTAAGATGACTTGTATATATACCCTTCTGTTCGGGATCCGAACTAAAAAATCGATGCCCAGGACGGGATCCGAACCCGTGACCTCCAGATTTCTCAGGAGACTCAAGCGCCTCTTCAAATTTACCCTATGAGTCTGGCGCCCTAACCAACTAGGCCACCTGGGCATATCCCTCCCCTACATGCAAAGATGTATTAAAATATATCGTCTTTTGGTTAGATCATCTATCAGATAATATCTATTTTTCCGGAAAATCAACGATCGCACCGCTCTTTCTTAAATCCTCAAAGAATCCCGGGTATGAAATGCTGATGGATTCTATTGTATCGATGGTAGTTTCACCTGCCACCATTCCTGCGACAGCAAGCGCCATGACGATCCTGTGGTCATCCCAGCCATGCACTGTTGCTCCCTTTAACTTCCCGCCTTTGATTATCAACCTGTCTTTTTCCTCTGTAATATCCACACCCATTTTTTTAAGTTCAACTGTCATTGCATGAAGCCGGTCAGTTTCCTTGTATCTTACGTGTTCAGCATTCTCGATGACCATTTGCCCGCTGGAAGCAGCCCCCAGCACAGCAAGCGTAGGAACCAGATCTGGCGTCTTGCCCACATCCACTTTGATGCCACAAAGCTCGCTTTTGGATACTTTGACCTCTCCTTTTTTCTGGTCCCATAAGATTTGTGCTCCCATTTTTTCAAGTATCCCTATCAATGCAGAATCACCCTGTTCCGAGGGGAATAGATTTTTAATAGTGACGTCACCACAAAGCGCTCCTGCTGCCATCATATAGGAAGCTGAGGAAAAATCCCCGGGAACATTATATGACCTCATATCATACTTCTGATCTGGTTGTATGGTGAATGAATTCGCTCTTTCATCGACTTTTATGCTGGCTCCTGCATCTTTTAGCATGTCAATTGTGATATTAACATACGGCCGTGATTTCAATTCACCTTTTATCATTATGGTGGTCTCATTTTCTGCAAATGGGCATGCGATCAGAAGTGCGGAAATGAACTGCGAGCTTATTGAACCATCGATATGGACTTTTCCTCCCTTCATTTTGCCCCTGACAACTATTGGTGCTAAACCATTATTGCGCGTAGAAAATGCTATTGCTCCAAGATCATTGAGAGCATTCAGAAGCGGCGTATTTGGTCTTGTCCTGATGCTTGCATCCCCGGTAAGTACAGTAGCTCCATCAACAAGAGAGGATACCGCAGTCATTATCCGAAGTGTCGTGCCTGAATTTGCAACATCAAGCACATTATCAGGAATTTTTAATTTTCCATCAAATCCTGTAATAAGTAAAGAATCATTTTTTGATTCAACAGCTGCTCCGAAAGCGATGGCTGCTCTTATGGTAGCTTTTGTATCCTCTGAGATCAGGGGATTATGGACTGTGGCTTTCTTGGAGAGGGCTGCGATGGCAATAGCCCTGTGTGTATAGCTTTTGGATGGTGGTGCATTAACCGTGCCTTTTACTTCGGATCTATTGATTGTCAGTTTCATGTATTGAACATGCTAATTGAAGATGCAACTATTTATAATTTATATTGTGAATATCTGCTATGACCCTAAATTATCATTATCATAACAATTATCAGTTAACTATATTACGGTTTGAAAGAAATTACTGCTGTGAATCAGTATAGTAAATATCGGGTCGAAGGACAAAAAGACGAAAATGCTGTAACTGCAAAAAGTTCACCAATTAAAATACTAAGGATACTTGGTCTTATGGCATTGATAAGCTACATGATAGTAATCCTGTTTACCTGGATATTTGCAAACCTGGGAGGTTATGTTTATTTTTCCGCGGGCGAACCTGTATTGTCTATAAAGTATATTGAATGGATGCTTGGATTCCTCGGGATTTTTGTTGCAACTTATTACCTGCATAAGGAATTAAATGACGATATATTATATTAATTACTATATCTTAAGATATTCGATGGAAAACTTTAAACCCGATAAAGTATTCTTGTGCTGGATTTATCAACAATGAGGACGTGAATTCTAAATAAATGTGGAAAATTGAGGATGCTATAGAACTTTATGGGATAGAGCGATGGGGAAGCGGTTATTTTTCAGTTAATAGAAATGGGAATTTGGTTGTCAAACCAACAAAAAATGATGCACAGGTTATAGATCTCAAAAATGTGGTTGATAATCTTGTATCCAAGAAAATAAATTTTCCAATTTTATTCAGGTTCCCGCAGATCCTTGAGTCACAAATAAAAACATTGAACAGCGCTTTTTCAAATTCAATATCAGAATATAAATATAATAACACTTACCAGGGAATTTTCCCTATGAAAGTGAACCAGCGAAAAGAAGTGATAGAAGAGATCATCAAATCCGGCAAGAAATATAATATGGGACTTGAAGTAGGAACGAAAGCCGAACTTCTTGCAGCATTGTCATTTGATTTAAGCAATGATGCCCTTCTTATCTGCAACGGATTCAAGGATGATGAATATCTTCATCTGGCTTTGAATGCCATCAAATTAAGCAATAAAGTTGTTATAATCATCGATGAGTTCAGCGAAACAAAACGTCTGCTTGAGATTGCAAAACAATTGAATGTGAAACCGATAATTGGAATCCGTGCAAAACTGTACTCAAGGGGAAGCGGCAAATGGGCTGAATCCGGCGGAGAATCCTCAAAATTCGGCCTGTCAACCACAGAGATACTCGAATGCGTAAAGATAATCCGTGAATACAATATGATCGACCAGCTCCAGGTGCTTCATTTCCACATTGGCTCCCAGATAACCGAAATAAGGAGGATCCAGAAAGCGGTCAAAGAAGCTGCAAGGGTTTATGCCAAAATAAAATTAAAGCATATAAACATCAAATATTTCAATATCGGTGGAGGTCTTGGGATTGATTATGACGGCAGCAAGACTTCATCCGATGCAAGCGCCAATTACACGATCCAGGAATATGCAAATAACGTAGTTTATTCATTGAAAGAAGTATGCGATGAAGAAAATGTAACTCATCCCACAATATTATCAGAAAGCGGCCGTGCGATTTCCGCATATCATTCCGTTCTTGTTATTAATATAAAGGGAAATAAGAATGGAGATTTAAATAAACGTGTTGAACTTCGCGGAAATGAGCCACATATAATAACGGAATTATACGACGCCTTTAAAGAAATAAATATAAAAAACTATGTAGAGTTTTATCATGATGCCCTGCTTCACCGTGAAGAGCTTCTTTCCCTGTTCAACCTCGGTGAAATCGAATTGGAGGAAAAATCAATGGGAGAGATCCTTTTCTGGCAGCTATGCGAAAAAGCTATCGGCTTTGCAAAGGAAACGGAGAACAAATCCGATGATTTCGATGACCTGAATAAGCTTCTCTCTAAGAAATATATCGGGAATTTTTCGGTTTTCCAATCGGTTCCGGATTTCTGGGCAATAAAACAATTATTCCCGGTCGTCCCTGTCAGCAGGAATAACGAAAAACCCACAGAGTATGGTACTATAGTTGATATTACATGTGATTCCGACGGTGAGATCGACAAATTCGTGGATTTAAAGGATGTAAAAGAAATTCTTGAACTTCATGAACTGAATAATGGGTCGTATTATCTTGCAGTACTCTTAATTGGCGCATACCAGGATACGATTGGCGATTATCACAATTTGTTCGGCTCGGCAAATGAAGCACATATCATTGTTGATGAAAGTGGTCAATGGCACATCAAACAAATTGTAAATGGTGACAGGAATTGCGATGTCCTTGGATACGTAAAATATAATAATAGTTATCTTCTGTCAGCATTTGAATCCGAAGTAAACCAGGCAGTAAAAGAGTGCGGATTATCAAAATCAGATGCGGAAGATATTATGAATAATTATAAGAATGTCATGAATAGATACACATATCTGGATATATAATTATTTATAGATTTTTTTACTTTTTCTAACATTTAAAAGAGTTGGGTATTTTTCATTGGTACAAACAATCAACTTAGACTCAAAATCGCTAAGAGATTTAGCATCATGCTCTTTAAGTAATTCTGTGTCACATGCTAAGATCCAAAAGTATGTCGGCTCTCTCTCTTTCGGTGAATTTGTAGGTCTTTTACCCTCGAATAATTCCTCAGCCCAATCTTCATATTTTGGTTCTTTTCTAGAATAACCACATAAAGTAGCCGCACTTAGACCCCCTATATGACGATAATAGTCATTTCCCCATCTACAAAAATATTGTTCATTTCGAGATATGTTCTTTAAATTTGTGTTTAGAACTTTTGTTCTTCCTAATTTTGCGCATTTTCCTATATACAAAGGTATTACTTGACTGTCTTTTTTCCGATACATTATATAAATTAAACCGCAGTATTTATTGATTGAATCTCTTATTACCAGTTCTGCTTGTTTAAGAACTAACGTTTTCATTTCGTCACTACGTAACAATACTTTTCGTTTGTTCCTTCCATAATCATGATTAGCAACCGACCCATCTTCAAGCTTAAATAAACGAACTCCGTTTAGTAGAACTTTATACTTGTTGCAGAATCCATCCCAGTCGCATAGCATTGTTTTTTTCTCCATAGATTTCTTTGATTCAAATAATTCTTTCAGGTTTACCATCATGCATTTGTCGATATACTTCTCCACCTACAGCTTCAAACGGTTTCTTCCATGTAATCTCCCATGAAGTGCCATCCCAATACCCCACAGCTAATATGACTTTTTTATTCTTATTTCTAAACTGACATCTTATGTAATGTGCAAGTATCTCAGGCATTCTTCTTTCAAAATCTCTTTTATCAAAAATATATCCAATCAATTTATCTTTACAATCTCCTTTTATAGATGAAGGAATTACGTTGCAATCAGAAGGAACATTAATCGGATCTTTGACATTTTTTCCATCTTCAATATCTCTATAAATCTGTGCCAATTCTTCAAGAGGCATATCATTAAGCTTAGGAAAAATGATAGTCGTTACTGGTTTATTATCTTTAATTTCTCCTCTCTTTTTGACAGGAAATCCCATATCCTCTAAAAATTCTTTTGCTGCCTTAGCTGTAAAATCGTCAGGGGTTAATTTGTTGTTGTTAGAGTGATTATTATTCGCTAATAAAACTACATATTTGGGTGGATAATGTTTTTGATTATGAATAACATCATAATCTTTTGATTGATATTTTTGAGGAACACCCCCCAAATCGATTTCATATATAGCTTCGAGAATAGCTTCTTTTTTAATATTTTTTAGAATTGCCGTCATTTACTACCACCATGAAAGTAAAGTTTCAATGTGGTATTGAACACTCAAATGTATAAAAGGCTTCCTTTTCTGCCATGACAATGAAAATTGTCAATAAGTCCTATTTTTGCGAGATAATATTGGCTCTTAAAAATAAGCCCAAGTATTTTAACGATATTTTGCGTGATGTCAAAACCAGCCCCAGCAGTTTGAATAGACGAATTAAAGAGCTTGCAAAATACGGTTTGATTGAACCTATCATCGAAAGAATTAATGATGAAAATAGGATTAAATATCGGTTGACAAAGAAGGGAGATGTACTCATTGGCGATATTGATGAATTTGTAAGACTGTATGAAAAATTAGATGAATCTATTGTGCAAAAACAAAGAGAAATCATGCTGTAGGTCATTCTTTCAGCTTGATTCTGCTTGCTGACGTGCTTTCTTAACTACCTCATTTTCAATATCATTCTGAAACAATTTCCAATGCTGCCGCCCCATATTCAATAGCAGTACCCCTAATTTTTCCGCTTGCAATCACTTTAGTAATGTCCTGATATGCAGATAATATTTTTTTGATTTCTTCCATATCTTTTCGTTTGTAGCTTCAGCAGGCGGGAGAATTGGGGGGCTTGGCGTAAAATTGGTTCGTGAGATAAAAATCGAAGTCAAAAACGAAGATTAAAATACAGGTTACTGGTATCAAAGCAATTAAATGAATAAAAAAATTGCACTCTTAACAGTACTTGGTTCTGTTTTTTTCTTTCCAGGATTTTATTCCGGAAATATTACTTTCCAATACCTGGGTATGGGTACCTGGCTCGCAGCCCTGATATTTTTTACCTTTTTTCCGAAACTCAAAGAGGTTACATCGATAATCCTGGGTCTTTTGGCGCTGCATATGGGAGTATTACTTATATTAAAAGAAAACTTATCTAATACGAAATTCCTGGGTTTTGTGATTTATACTATCGGAATTGTTTTTGTCCTGAATTCAGGTTTTTCGGATTATATGAAGAACAGGAAAAAAGGAAAAAATAAAAAATAAAAAAGATCAGAGGATCTTATCCTCTTTCATGGCTTTTAGCAGCTCAAGAACAGAATACGCCGCCCTTGTTACTCCCATGCTGCGGCTATCGGTGTCAGTCCCTGCCAGATAAAGGTTCCTGACAGGCGAACGTGTTCCTGCAAAATATCCATTTATGGTCACAGCGGCTTTTTCGGGTATTGTAACCTGAGAATGGGTCATTTCGATCTTATTTTCTATGCCAGGTACTGCCCTGAAGATCAAATCCAGCGCTTTTTTCTTCTCGCTTTCGATATTATTTTTATCATCAATTACAAATGTAAATCCCACAAGTTGTTTACCTTTAGGTGCAATGCTCGCATCGTAATTACTGATTGGCATCGCCCAGTATGCGCCGCCCTTGAACCATACCTCAGAGCCAGTATAATCAAATTCCTTCATTTTTTCCTTTAATCCCAGCCAGAGAGTGAGGCTGAGTGTCTGGTCTATCGTTGAAAGTTTCTTTATATAATCCGGTGGTAATTCGATAAGTAAAGGCAGGTTTTTTACAAAACCCGTGTAAACGATAGTATCCGAAGAATAAGAATCACTATCAGTAGTGACACCAATCGCTTTTTCGCCATCAGTCAATATTTTATTTACTCTTGAACTGGTTTTTATTTGCACTGTTTCAGGCATTGAATATAATACCGCTTTTAAGAGTGATCTCAATCCTCCACGGGGGTAAGCCTGTGCATAAGATACCTTATTGGTGGCAAGCCTGCCCAGGGAGCTAAGATGACTTTTTAACTGGTATTTTGACAATTTGTCGCTTATCATTGAAGCATAAGACGTACCTGATGCCTCCTCAACGTTCTCAAAAATATCCTCGGAAACACTGTCCCTTGCAAAACTGCTCCCATATAATACACGGTTTACGGATGTGTCTTTCATGGATTTCCCTGAAAGGAAATATGCGATCGCATTGACAAAATCATATGTGTCCCCGGAAAGTCCTTTAGGAATGTAATCGTAAACAGGCTGATCCCCATCCAGCATCCCAAAGGTCATCTGGGTCAGCGCTTTTGTTAATGCCTGTGAAAGCATGAGCCTGTCTTTCCCCGGGAGTACATCAAAAGTGACAAAATCTTTTATATTGGAAGGGATTTTCGTAAGACCTTTTTCTGTACGCACATAATAGTGCCCGTAATCCACAAAAAAAGGCAGATATGTGAAATATTCATCCATCAACCGCCGCAGTGGCCCTTCACGTAGATGGGTGATCGCATGAGGTCCGGTATCCACCTGGAAACCATCCACCATGTAACTGTTGCAATTGCCCCCTACGGCATCATCCTTTTCAAGTACAAGCACTTTTTTCCCATGCTTTGAAAGAGTCAGGGCTGATAATAGCCCGCTTATTCCTCCTCCCACGATAATTACATCATAATCTGACATTGCATCTCTTATATTGGTGAAACATTATAAAAAATCTTTCTATGGGATTATTTTCTTCATACGCCTGAAAACCCCGCGTATTACCTGGAATATAACTACATATAACGGAGCTGTCCTCCCGCCCGGACGGGTTTTGCCTTCCCTGATGGCGTTTAATACTGATTCCATAAAAGGCTCTGCATCTATTTCCGTATATCCTCTCCCGATCGTTGCAAGCATATGGGAATCACTTCCTCCCACTTGAGGTTTTCCCAATTCTAATGCCATTTTTTCCGCTTTTTTGTTCTCCCCGAATATGCATCTTGAATTGAATGTCTCGATGGCATCAATATCAAGCCCTTTCACATTACCCAGGCTCCTGATCTTAAAAGGATGCGCTGCTATTATAACGCCTCCAATTTGTCTTGCAATACTGATCGTCTCCTGCGGGGAAAGGTCCGGGGGAATGCTCCCCCTTGCCCCCAGTATGATAAGATGGCCCTGCGTTGTTGAGACTTCTACTCCGGGGATAACCATCAATGGAAGATTCAAATCCTTTGCACGTTTGCGGGCAAGAAAATTCCCGGTTATGGTATTGTGGTCGCATATTGCGATCCCGTCCAGATCCTTTTCCACAGCCCTTTTCAGGATGTCATCGATAGCCAATCCGCTGTCTGAGGAATGGTTTGAATGGATATGCAGGTCAAAACGCATATTCCTTGTATTTCTTAAGATATACAAAAAAATACCTGTGCTATGAATTGCTGCATCTACTTTGACCCGTTCATTTTTTACATGCATATCAGAAAAACCCATATTGTGATACTAATAATAATTATCATAAACCCCATTATTTCCACTGGAAAATATCAGTAAAACAATAACTCCAATTCAATTCGAAGTCAAAGATATATTTATCATTAGGCGGCCTGATATTGTCAAACAGGTGATAACAAATGAACAAAAAAGTAGTAATTTTGATATTAGCAATGACAAGCATTGCGATCTTTAGCGGGTGCGTCCAGCAGGACATGAAAACAATAGATAAGGAAAAAAGTGTGGGGAACATGACAGTCTTTCCAATACCTGAATCAACTCAAGGATTGAAGAAATTCTCATCAGCATATGAGTTACGGGAATACCTGAAAGCAAGCGCGCAAAGCCAAAGTACAGGTGCGTTCAATAGTTTTTGGATGGGAAGGGATTTTGCCATTGCAGGAGCAGGATCAGAAATGGGCAGGGCAACGGCTGTACCAGCCGCAGCTGTTTCCAAAGGAGAAGCGGCGAGCATTCAAGCGCCTTCCGGTGACACAGCAACGGATTATTCAAAAACAAATATCCAGGTTGAAGGTGTAGATGAAGCTGATTTTGTAAAGAACGATGGAAAATATATTTATGTCATCGCACAGAACAGGCTTGTTATCCTGGATGCATTCCCTGCATCTGATGCAAAAATCCTTTCCTCCACACTGATCGAAGGACGGCCAAAGGATATATTCGTAAACGGTGACAGGTTAATCATTTTTATGGAAGATACCGACACTGTTTATGGTATTCCGGAATATGATTATATGCCAAGGCCAAGGAACACTATGAAAACAGTAGCCTTGGTATATGATATCTCAAACAGGAAAAACCTGGAGGAAATAGCAAATTACAGCATCAGTGGTAATTATTTCCAGTCAAGGATGATCGGGGATAATGTATATTTCATCGCAAAGGATTCGGTTTATTATTACAATGATTTTGTAGATATGCCGATCATAAGGAAAGGATCAGCCAGGATCATGGCCCCTGATGTATATTACTTTGATAATCCGGAACAGAATTACGTATTTCATACTATCGCCTCTATTAATATTAAGAAAACAGATAGCATCAACGCGAAGACCTTCATGATGGGTTATTCTGACAATTTGTATGTTTCCCAGAATAATATATACATCACTTACAGGAAAAATATGCCCGTATTGTATTATGAAGCGCAGCGTGAGGAACGGTTCTATGAGGTGGTTTTGCCACTACTTTCGCAGGATGCCCGGGATAAGATAAACGAAATAAGGAACAGTAACCTTGACCAGCATGAAAAATGGGATAAAATATCATCCATTCTGGAAGATACGTTCAACAGGATGACGGAAAAAGAAAAACAAAAATACCAGGAAGATGTCCAGAAAGCAATTGAAGAATATGAAATAAAACTCGCACAGGAAAGGGAAAAGACAGTCATCCAGAAAATAGGTATTGAAAATGGCGCTATCGAATATAAAACAAAAGGCGAAGTACCGGGAAGTCTTCTGAACCAGTTCTCCATGGATGAATCCGGAGATTATTTCAGGGTTGCCACAACTTCGCAGTTCTGGACCACGAACAGCAACACCCAGTATAATAACGTATATATCCTTGATAGCGATCTTAAAATCGCAGGGAAGCTGGAAAAGATAGCTCAGGATGAAAGAATATACTCCGCGCGATTCATCGGGAACAGGCTCTATATGGTGACATTCAAGAGAATAGACCCGTTGTTCGTGATAGACCTTACAGACCCAAATAAACCTCAGGTGCTTGGCCAGCTTAAGATACCGGGATTCTCAGATTACCTGCATCCGTATGATGAAAATCATATAATCGGAGTGGGAAAAGAAACCGCTGAGAATGAATGGGGTGGAGTATCGATAAAAGGTGTGAAAGTGTCGCTCTTTGATGTATCTGATGTCAATAATCCAAAACAGATCGATACTTATGAAATCGGAAAAGCCGGAACGGATTCCGAGGCGCTTCGTGACCATAAGGCATTCCTGTTTGATAAAAAGAAGAACCTGCTTGTGATCCCGGTAAGAGAAGTCACAGGAAAAGAGCAATACGACAGCAGGTATGGATATTATATGCAAAGAGTATGGCAGGGAGCTTATGTCTTCGACATAACCCTAAACGGCTTTAAGCTCAAAGGTAAGATATCGCACTTTGATGATTTCGAGGAGCAGTATTATTACTGGGGCTCACCCGGCGCAGTTCGCAGGTCACTGTTCATAGATGATGTGCTCTACACGATATCAGCGAGAAAGGTCATGATGAATGACCTTAAGGATATCAGCGGAATAAACAGCATCGATCTGCCTTTCTCGAAGAACCTGTACAATGAGTATGGGTGGAACTGATATTTGGAGTAAAGATGCAATATGAAGAAATCCTTAATCGATTGAAATCCCTCTCAAACCCGGAAGCAGTAGCAGGAATGGCGCGGTTTGGGATCAATCCGATTAACACCTGTGGAGTTTCCATTCCGACCTTGAGAAAGATAGCCAGGGAAACAGGAAAAGATCACACCCTTGCCGAAGAACTCTGGTCATCCGGCATCCATGAGGCACGGATTCTCGCCTGCCTCATCGATGTCCAGAAACTGGTAAGCGAGGTTTATTAAAAAAGGCTGCCGATCTCATCAGGACAAGGGTCGATTATAAGTTTATTTTAATCCTGCTTTTCTTGAAAAGATTTAGCGATAAATGGGAGCTTGAATATGATAAAGCGTATAATGAAGCCATTGAAGATGGTTTAAGCGAAGATGAAGCAAAGCAAGAGGCAAAAAATTCTGCCTACCATGATTTTGACTTTCCTTCCGAGTTCCTGTGGGATAATATAAGAAAAGATGTTAGCACATTGCCGGAAAAGCTATCCCATGCATTAAAGACATTGGCTGAGCGAAATCCCCATTTAAAGGATGTCCTTGATAATGTTGATTTCATCCAGTTTACTACAAGCCGAGAAAATGCCGAGATATTGAGGCAGCTTGTGGAACTTTTCAGTATCCAGAAGCTTCATCATGTTTCACCTGATATACTGGGGGATGCATACGAGTGGATTTTAAGATATTTCGCGCCCATGAAGGCAAAAGAGGGAGAGGTATACACTCCCAGAGAGGTTATCAAGCTCTTGATTGAGATTCTTGATCCCAGACCGGGCGAGAGCGTGTATGACCCGGCATCAGCCTCTAACGGCATGCTGATCGTTTCGTATAAGCACGTTGAAGATAAATATGGTAAGTCAGAAGTTGATAAGCTGTTCCTTTATGGCCAGGAAGCAAACCAGAAAACGCTGGCACTTGGCAGGATGAACCTGTATATCCACGACATAAAAAATGCAAATCTTGCTTATGGCGATACCCTGCTTTATCCAAAGTTCAAAGAGGGAGAGGGACTGAAACAATTTGATGTTGTTATCGCCAATCCTCCGTGGAACCAGGATGGATATGATGAAGAGGTTATAAAGAAAGGTGAGTTCTGGAAGCAGCGTTTTAGATACGGTTTTGTCCCGAAGCAATCCGCAGACTGGGCATGGATTCAGCACATGCTTGCCAGCGCCAAAGATGATACCGGAAGGGTGGGCATAGTTATCGACAACGGATGCCTGTTCAGAGGCGGCAAGGAGCAGGCAATCAGGAGCAAGATGCTGCAGGATGATTTAATTGATTGCATAATACTGTTGCCAGAGAAGCTATTTTACAATACAGGCGCACCTGGTGCCCTGGTATTTTTGAATAAGAATAAACCAGAGGAAAGAAAGGGTAAGGTCCTGTTCATCAATGCCAGCAGCGAATTCGAGCAGCATCCAGAGGTCAGGAAGCTTAACAAGCTCGGCGAGGCAAATATTCAAAAAATTGCAGACGCTTACAAAATATCTGACGGTGGCGATGGGTTTGTTCGCGCGGTTTCTCTGGACGAGATAAAAAATAATGACTATAACCTGAATGTTACTCTGTACGTTTTCCCTCAGGAAGTGGCTGAAGAGATTGATGTTGAAAAAGAATGGCAGGAGCTTCGCATGATTGAAGAGGAGATTGCCGGGGTTGAAGTTAAAATTGAAGGGTACTTAAAGGAGATAGGATAGGATAAAAGGATAGTACGCTTTATGACGAACAAAAAGGGGACTAAATGAATAAAAGAGAATTGAGCTTGATCCTCCAAGAAGGAGAAGGGCTCACAAAATCGGCAAAAACTGAGACCATTCTAATCAATCTCGGCGTGGCAAAGAGGCAGGAAGGAAAATTATATCTTAATAATGCTGGTGTGCTTTTCTTTGCGAAGGAACCACAGAGATTTATTCCCTGGTCTGTTTTTACTGTCGCACTTTTCAAGGATTATGGAGGCGCCGATATCATAGATCGAAAGGAGATTGAAGGCAGTTTGTTTGAGATCGTTGAAGAGGTGATGAAGTTTGTTCGGTTGTATTCAAAGGTCGCCTATCGTTTCACAGGAATGCCTCAAAGGGAAAATATATACGAGTATCCTTTTGAAGCCATAAGAGAAGTTGTAATAAATTCAGTGATGCATAAATACTATTTCGAGCATGGGCATAACAACATACTGAAGTTTTTCCCTGACAGGATAAGGATCGAGAATTACTGGCAAGAACCACCTAATTTCATTCTTGGTGAAACGGTTTTCAGAAGAAATCATATAATTGCGGATCTTTTTTCCAGAATCCATTTTGGGGAAAAGATGGGATCAGGATTTGAAAGGATAAAGGAGATATGCACTAAAGAGAATGCTCCATTTCCGGAGATTAAGTTCAATGAGAATTATTTTTATGTGACTTTCAGGCAGAGCGAGGAATACTTAAAGTTAGCTGCCAGAGAAGAACCTAAAGAAAAGTTAGAATTCGTTTTGAATGAAAGGCAAAGGCAGACAATTGAATATGTTAAATCACATAAATACATCACGATTTCTGAATATATATCACTAAACAAAGTGAGCGATAAAACTGCCAGGCGCGATTTAAACTATCTGGTTGAAAAGAAATTATTTGTTAAAGAAGGTTCTACTACCGGTCTCAAGTTCAGGTTAACTTCGGTCAACTCCGGTCAGCTTCGGTCAAAAAGTGAGGAGAAATGAACATACATGCAAATTGCACCCAAATTGCATGCAAAGCGGCGCAGCAGGAACCTTTGCACTTTTGTGTGAACAAAATCAGATACGGTATAAACAACGAACTCGAACGAACTGAAACGAACTCCGGTCATTCAGAGTTCGTACGAGTTCTTATTAGTTCGCTGTTAATTTCTGTTTTAAGGTATTTGTACACTCCGGCGCATAAACGCGCACCGCCTGCGCCTGCTGTTCATCTGCGGACGAGCCGCGCGGGGAGGGATGAGCATGGAGGGCGGAGGGATGACGGAGGTCGGGGAGATGCCGGAAGTTGGTGTAGTGCTCAATTAAATCTTTATAACAATTGAGTAATAGAGTTTATTAAAAGGTGGAAATGATTTGTTATGACTACACAGAAGAAAAAGAGGATTTATAACCCCGTGACAGGCAAATATTATGAAGTTAGGCAAAAATCCAGTAAATATGGTGAAGCTGGAGAGATTAAAGGATTATGGTCATCAAAAAAGAAGAAAAAAAAGAGCAATTAGTACCTTCATCTCAGAGTAAAATTTGGTTCTTAGATGCGAATATACTTGCTCATTGGATTTTAGGTAAAGGAGATGTTCTTAATTTTCTTGTTGATAAATATCATCTTACAAACGAATTTTTTGATGTATATTCAAAAAGATACGAAGAACCAATAAATTTAATTGAGGAAATTCTAAAATTAGAAAATAAAAATAAAGAGGACGTTTTCATTGTTTCACACCTTGCAATAAATGAACTTTTTTCAGCTTTGAAGGATGAACTCAGAAGTATTCTTCTATTTAAAAATGGTGTTCCGATATCGAGATGGAGGGATTCCAGAAATAACCCCATTATAACATCAGATGATTATGAATCGATATATAAAATAACAATGAAATCATTTGATATTTTGTATGCAAACAAAGCTATAGAATATATAGAAGATCAGTCTCAAGAAGATAGTCCGGATTATTTAAATATCTATTCATCTATATTATTTCTTATTAAAGATGCAAAAACCCAGGATTCTACAATTTTAACAACGGCTATTTTTAATGATGCAGATTATTTTGTTACAAAAGATGAGACATTAATAAAATCAGCTAAAAATTTAATTAAAGATAAATATGATCTTGAATTAATAAAACCAACACAAGCTCTACAAATATTGCATAAGAGAGAGTAAAGCGATGGTTCCGAATAAATATGGTTTCAATATGACAGACCCTTGCTTCCTGTCAAAATGTTGGGGGTTATGAGGCTGGGAACGCAAAGCGCTTGTATTAGTTCGTTGTTAATTTCTGTTTTAAGGTATTTGTACACTCCGGCGCATAAGCGCGCGCCGCCTGCGCCTGCCGTTCATCTGCGGACGAGCCGCGCGGGGGGATGAGCATGGAGGGCGGGAGGATGATGGAGGTTGGGGAGATGCTATGGCAGCGAAATGGCACACGGATGACACGGGCGTGCCGAGCAAAGCTCATACTCGCCATCTGGTGAAAATCCAGCATGAGGAAAGGTTAGCCACCGCCTCAGAACTGAA
>JBAQLI010000058.1:0-4692 GCA_049301735.1 Candidatus Methanoperedens sp. | reverse complement strand
GCCAAGGATCTTACATTTAATCCCGCCATAGGCGGCGCCTCACCAGGGGTCTGGGGTCGCAACCCCAGCGCCGTTAAGATAATGTTGACCAAAAGTGTTAATAGTACGCTAATCCTGTCAAAATAGGTTGTCTTTACGGTTATGGATTGGAAGAAAAAAATCTAATAATGATGAAATAATGTGCGAAATATGGGATAAATTCCAAAAAACCCAAAATAATTAATAAAAAAGGTGGAAAATAAATGAATTCATGTAAAAGATCAGCTGGTGCTATGCTCGATAAAAAACTAAATGCTTATAATTCTATATATGCCATGCAAAAATATTCGTCCTTTGGATGAAAGACGGGTTTGCACTCGTAACAGGTGAGAAACTTCTTGATGAAATGAAGAAATATAAGCCTGCAAAGATAACAAGAATAAAGTGAGAATTTTTCGATCATTATAGAAAAAATAGGTATTGACCTAAAGTATTACGTCGATGAGGGAATGTTACGGATTAAACCTTCTTTACATTTCCTGATTCACACGTAGGGCATTTTACCTTTTTCCCGATCCCGCGGAACTGGGAATTGCAATCATTGCATTTATACTGGTCAAATACAAGATCTCCTTCCTCGATTTCCACGCTGACTGATGAATCTGCAAAGCACATTTTTTCACCTCTCTTGCTTTTTATTTATTTGATGGATTTTAAGCATGATAATATTCGCTGGTTGCGCGCTGCTGCACTGGTGAGCCGCAAGGTTCTGCACCCGGGACACCAACCGCATCTGCCCTGCACTGCCTGCACAGCCGAAACTGTGGCAGGAATTCTTCCGCAATGGTTCTTGCAATGTTAAGTTCATCGCAATCCGGGGGTCTTTCCTTTTCAAACTTGTTAAGAGGTATCATGGGAATGATATTCATTATTATTGCACCGTTCTCTGCTGCTTTTTTTGCGATTTCCTTTATCTGGGAAAAGTTGATATCAGGAATAAGCACAGTGTTGACCTTAACATTTAGTCCGGCTTCACTTGCCTTCTTTATCCCTTCGAACTGTTTCTCGATCAGAAGTTTTGCGCCTTCCACACCTTTATATGTTTTATCATGGTACCGGACGAAGGAATATATCTTTGCGCCTACCTCAGGGTCAACTGCGTTTATTGTTACAGTGACACTTGTTACTCCGGCTTTGACAAGGTCATCCACCCTTTCGGAAAGCATAAGACCGTTGCTTGCCACGCATTTTATAAGTCCGGGATATTTTTCATGCACAAGCCGCATGGTTTCAAAGCTGTCTTCATTTGCAAGAGACTCACCGGGTCCGGCGATACCCACGACCTTGAGATTTTGCATTTCCTTTGCATATTTATCAACCCTTACAAGGGCTTCGCGGGGATTAAGAATACTTCCTGCAACACCTGGCCTGTGTTCGCATTTATCTAATTTTCGAATACAATAATTGCACTGTATATTACAGCGCGGCGCAACCGGCAAGTGGATCCTTGCGGTCGTGAAATGCGCTTTTTCATTATAACACGGGTGAGCGCTCGTAAGATGCGCGAATTTTGAGCCTAAGTTGTCCCAGCGTTCTTTTTTCATGTCTTTCCTCACATTAATTCGTATTTATACGAACTATACATGGTGTCAATACTATTTAGGTATTTTCCCAATTATCTTTTTATACACTTTTTCATAATAAAGTTGCCGAAGGTAATATGTACAATAATTTACCTCATATAGCCATGAAACTGAATCTTCCCGATTCCCAGGCATT
Organism: Candidatus Methanoperedens sp.; assembly: GCA_049301735.1. Taxonomy (GTDB): domain Archaea; phylum Halobacteriota; class Methanosarcinia; order Methanosarcinales; family Methanoperedenaceae; genus Methanoperedens. The sequence continues at coordinate 2,934 of JBAQLI010000058.1, read as the reverse complement.
CCTGATGGTAAGTGAAAGTGAACACAATGCTGATATGTATTATGCCAGTGGGTTCCTGGCTTATGATCCATTCATTTACCTGAATTCCAGGGACGATTTAATCCTTGTATCGGATATGGAACTGGGAAGGGCAAAAAAAGAATCTAAAGTCAAAGAAGTGTTCCCGACATCCGGATACAACATTATGGATAAGATCCGGAAGAACAAGGATGTTGATGCCGCATATTGTGAAATGATCCGGGAACTACTTCATTCCAGGAATTTAGATCGTATCGCAGTGCCGTATAATTTTCCGGTTCAACTTGCTGATTGCCTCAGGGAGGCAAATTTTGAGATAATCCCGGTAAAAAGTCCATTGCGTGAAATGCGAGATATAAAAAATGAAAAAGAAATTAGTGCGATCGAGTATGCCCAGAGAGCAGGCGAGAAAGCACTTTCAGAAGGCATCAATGCGATAAAAAATGCTTCTGTCAGGGATGGCGTTCTTATGCGTGAAAATTTGCCTTTAAAAACAGAGGACGTGAGGGCAATAATCGACAGATCACTACTTTCGTATAATTGTGAAGCGCCGGATATTATTATCGCATGCGGACAAGGCAGCAGTGACCCGCACTGGAAAGGGGAAGGAGAACTGCTTGTTGATGAGCCAATAGTTATTGACATGGTGCCACGATCCAGGAAAGAAAGGTATTATTCTGACATGACAAGAACCGTCATGCATGGAACCCCCTCTGAAGAACTTAAAAGTATGTATTCTGCCGTGCTTGATTCGCAGGAAGCTGCCTTAAACAAAATAAAAGCAGGTGTAACAGGCGCCGAAATTCATAACATCGTATGCGATGTACTGGAAGAAAGGGGATATGAGACCTCAAGAGGAAAAAGCGGTGAATTCACAGAAGGTTTTATTCATTCGACAGGGCATGGCGTAGGTCTTGATATTCATGAGGGCCCAAACCTGAGCGAAAATGGAAAGGAGTTAAAAGCAGGATGTGTTGTCACAGTGGAACCCGGGCTTTATTATAAGAAGATCGGCGGTGTGCGCCTTGAGGATGTTGTGGTTGTTACCCACAGCGGATGCAAGAATTTAACTATGTTTGAAAAGAATCTGGTGTTATAATGACAGAAACTGATGAAATAATCGAGAAATACCGAAGAGCAGGAAGGATCCTGTCCGAAGTCCGCAAACTTACGGCAGAAAAAGTAACTGAAGGCGCAAGCCTTCTTATGGTCGCGGAATTTGCGGAGAACCTTATACATGAAAAAGGCGGGGAGCCTGCGTTTCCGGTGAACATTTCACGAAATGACGAGGCTGCTCATTCCACACCGTGTTTAAATGATAAATCCGTATTCGGAAAAGATATCGTAAAACTTGATATCGGGGTTCATATCGATGGATATATTGCCGATACTGCAATAACAGTTGACCTTTCCGATAACCCAAGGCTTGTCAAGGCTGCTGAATCAGCACTTGAGGAAGCAATTGGAATCGTCAAAGCGGGTGTAAATACTTCAGATATCGGAGGAGTTATCGAAGATACCATAACTTCCTTTGGTTATAAACCCATAATCAACCTGACAGGACATGGGCTTGCACAGTACATCCAGCATGCTCCGCCTGCGATCCCGAATAAGAGAATGCCCGGCGGTGTAATCCTCCAGGAAGGCGATATTATTGCAATTGAACCTTTCGCTACAAACGGGGCTGGAAAAATTCATGATGCCGGAAGTGCCGAGATTTTCCATATTGTTTCCGAAAGACCGGTCAGGCACCCATCAGCGAGGAAACTATTGCAGGATATAGAAAAATATAAGACACTTCCATTTGCAAAAAGATGGCTTGGCGAGCGTGTGGATTTTGCAATGCTTGCCCTTTCCAAGGCAAATATTATCCGGCCTTACCCGATACTTAAGGAAATCCAGGGCGGCCTTATTTCCCAGGCCGAACATACGATCATAGTAACAGCGGATGGATGCGAGGTAATCACCAGATGAAAATATTGCAGTTATTTTTATCCATATTTCTTCTTTTTGCCTTAGCAGATGTGGCTGCCGCTGAGATCCAATGGATAAATAATATAACTGTAAGTGAATTTAATATTACATGGGGTTACACTGAGATTTATACGGGTATTGATTCCATAGGATATAAGATCAGTATTGATACGGGGATCGGGAATAATGATAGTTTTGTTAATGCATGGGAAGTCCTGAAAGCTGATAAGGAAGAGCGTAAAAGGTTCAAAAGCGCTATAGAAAATGAACTTGATATCAGGATAAATAATGAGACATCGGGTATAGAAATGACGGATGTTGATTCTTCATTATCACAGGCAATTATCGGAAATACACATATTCCGGATACAATTGAGAACAGGTATAACGTAAATTACAGGTTAAAGGAAAGCATTTATAACGCCAGTAGTATCTGGTTCCTTGGTGAACCAAAATCTCCTGTAACAATAATTCTGCCCCAGGGCATCGATATTGCGGGTATTTCAGGCATGGATAATGAAACAAAGATTGTCGATTCGCATACTGAGGTCACAGGTTTTTTTTCTAATTTATCGGATAAAAGGGGAGAGATAACCATCAATATCACAAAGAATGAATCATACAATGTAACTGCTCCTGAGAGCAATGTAACAGAAATGAGCAATATAACAGAAATCCCTTCTGCCGGAACAAATGAAAATGTTACAAAACCGGCATCTGAGATTTCTAACAAAATGAGAAACTGGAGCATTATCGGGATCGGGATTATTTTTATCTTGATAATATATTTTTTTAAAGTAAGAAGGAATTAGAAAGGGAGTTGTACCGTCATAAGTTCCATGCACGAAACTTTTTTAAATAATTTATGCTGGTATAAAGAGGCGAATATCTGACAAGTTTACAGGACTTTCAGGCTCTTTCCATCCTTCAAGCATGTGATAC
>JBAQLI010000057.1:0-9207 GCA_049301735.1 Candidatus Methanoperedens sp. | reverse complement strand
TCATTGCTTCCGCGCCATCCATCACCACCGAGAGATTGGTGGGCACCTGGCTTTCCTCAAGGGCTTCCATCATCAGGCTCACATAGCTCTGGTTGTCCTCAACCAACAAGATCTCAAAGGCTTTCATGGCCGTCCAACCCTTTTGGCCGGTATTGTGAAATAGAACGTTGATCCCTTACCATGCTCAGATTCAACCCAAATCCTGCCGCCATGACGTTCCACGATCTTCTTACAAATTGCAAGACCAACGCCTGTGCCCGGATACTCGGCACTTGCGTGTTCGCGCTCGAACATTTTGAAGATATGTTCCATGAATTCCGGAGCTATGCCTATCCCGTTGTCTTTTACCGAGAATAACCATTCATTTCCTCTCTGAGCAGCCGATACTGTAATATTTGGTTTTTCTTTTCGGAATTTAATTGCATTACTGAGGAGGTTTTGAAATAACTGGACCATCTGTGAAGCGTCAGCCATTACGGCAGGCAGAGGGTCGTGCGTCACCAGGGCATCACTTTCCTCAATAGCTATCTTCACATTAGCCAATGCCTGATCAAATACGGCTTCGCAATCAGTCGGTTCGAATGGTTTAGTCTTTGTACTAACTCGTGAATATTCAAGCAAGTCATCGATCATTTCCTGCATACGTGTGGTTCCATCTACTATGAAGCCTATGAACTGATCAGCCTTTGCATCTAATTCACCCTTATAGCGCTTTGCCAGAAGCTGGCTGAAATTTGAAACAGTACGCAGCGGTTCCTGAAGGTAATGAGAGGCTATGTAAATGAACTGCTCAAGCTCTGCATTCGAGCGGGCTAGTTCCTCAGTTCTCTTCTTCAGTTCTTCCTCAGCTCGCTTACGCTCCGTGATGTTATCAAAAACAGCTGCAAAGTATTCCCTTTCCGTACTATAAACCGAGATGGAAAACCATGACTCTAAAGGCTTGAAATCGATTTCGAATTTCTCAGGCATGCCCGTCAACGCGACCCGGCCATAAATCTCAAATACCTCTGGATATGACTCTTTGATCCCCGGAATTACCTCGGTGATTTTTTTGCCTACCACATTTTCCAAGCCAGTCAACCTTTCGAATGCACTGTTGACTTCAAGATAGACAAAATCTATCGGACGGCCTTGGTCATCAAAAAGCATCTTGCAGTACGCAAATCCATCCAGCATGTTTTCAAATAGCGAATGGTAGTGCCGCTCGCTTATCAGAAGCGCCTGCTCAGCCCTCCTGCGCTCTGTTATATCTTCTCCTGAACTCAGAGTACCTGTGATATTACCTGCCTCATCTCTCAGGATAGTGTTATGCCAGGAAATCAATCTCTCCTCTCCTCTCCTTGTCAGAACAGGATTTTCAAAAGATTCAACAGACTCAATCTTTCCAGCTATCAACTTTTCAAAAACAGCTTTTACTTCATCCTTTACTCTTTCAGGAATGAAAGTCTCAAACCAGTTCTTGCCGATAATCTCCTGCTCTCCGCAGCCTAATACCTCACAGCACTTTTTATTTACAAGAGTAATTTTTTGGTCAACATCAATAGCTATAATCATAACCCCTGCAATGTCAAGATATTTTTGTTCTTTATCCCTCTCTTTTCCTATTTCTTCTTCAGCCCGCCTACGCTCTGTGATTTCAGCCTGCAAGGTCTCGTTAGTCTTTGCCAACTCTGCCGTCCGTTCTTCTACCCGTATTTCCAGCTCATCGTGCGCCCTCCGAAGCGCCTCCTCTGCCCGCTTAATCTCTGTGATATCGATTATTGCCGTTCTACACTGGCTGAAGTTACCCCCGCTATCCTGTACAGCCAGGCTCTCCAGTTTAGCATCGAATTGATTCTTATTCTTATCCACAAGTTTAAGCTCGCAAGTTTGCTGTATTTTGGTTCTGAAAACCTGCTGAAGATGCAAATAAAAAACATCTTTATTATCAGGAGCGATATAAAAAGAAAATGGTTTTTTTATCAGAAAGCTTCTTTCCATACCTAATTTAGCAGCGCCAGTGAGATTTACTTCCATGATAAGCCCGTTCTTATCAAAAGTAAAATAACTAATCGGGGCAAAATCATACAGGTCGGAATACTTATTGCGCGACTCCTCAAGTTCAACCTGTGCCCTGCGAAGCTCTTCATTCTGCATTTCCAGTTCAATCTGGTGCACCTGCAGTTCGTGAACCAGACCCTGGATATCCGTGTCTGATATTTTTTGCAGGTCTTCTGTCTTCTTCCGCACTATTTCCTCTGCCCGTTCGCGCAGGTCGGGAATTTTTTTGATTTTATAACTTCATTTTTCATGTTCGTTCTCTTTCAGCTTTCCTGACAGGTATCGTGAAGTAGAAAGTCGAACCTTTGCCTTGCTCAGATTCAACCCATATCCTGCCACCATGACGTTCTACAATCTTCTTACAAATTGCAAGACCAACGCCTGTGCCCGAATATTCGGCACTTGCATGTTCGCGCTGGAACATTTTGAAGATATGTTCCATGAACTCAGGAGCTATGCCTATCCCGTTGTCTTGCACCGAGAAAAGCCATTCATTTCCTCCTTGAGCAGCCGATACTGTAATACGTGGTTTTTCTTTTCTGAATTTAATCGCGTTACTGAGGAGATTTTGAAATAACTGAACCATCTGTGAAGTGTCAGCCATTACGGTAGGCAGAGGATCATGAGTCACCAGGGCGTCACTTTCCTCAATAGCCATCTTCACATTAGCCAATGCCTGATCAAATACTGTTTCGCAATCGGTCGGTTCAAATGGTTTAGCACGTGTACTAACTCGCGAGTATGCAAGTAAGTCATCGATCATTTGCTGCATCCGTGTAGTGCCGTCTACTATGAAGCCTATGAACTGATCAGCTTTCGTATCCAATTCGCCCTTATAGCGCTTTGCCAGAAGCTGGCTGAAATTTGACACAGTGCGTAGCGGTTCCTGAAGGTCATGAGAAGCAGCATAGGCAAACTGCTCCAAATCCTTATTTGAGCGTTCCAACTCAGCCATTGTTTGTTTCAATTTCTCATCTGCTTGTTTGCGCTTAGTGATGTCTCTCGTAGTGGCAATGAAGAATTTTGGTCTGCCTTTTGCATCTTTTATCAAAGCGGCGTTCAATTCGCCTATGAAACGGCTGCCATCCTTCCTGAGAAAACTGTATTCCAGATTTTTCACGAATCCTTCCGAAAGGGTTTTCTTAAGATTTTCCAGTGCCCTCTCCTGATCTTCAGGGGCAATGAATTCAAAAACGGACTTTCCTATTACTTCCTCAGGACTTGCAAATCCAAAAAGCCTGGCGGTCTGTTCGGACGCGAATGTGACCTTTCCTTCAAGGTCTGCGGTGGTAACCGCATCTGGGGATGCGCTTACGAGGGTTCGGAAGGTTTCTTCCGATTCCATCAGTTTTTCTTCTGCCCGGTTGTGCTCAGTGATGTCACGGAAAACCAGAACAACCCCAATATTGTCCCCCTTGTCGTCTTTAATGGGCGCAGCGCTGTCATCTATCAATATTTCCGTTCCATTTCTGATTAAAATTGTATGGCTCGCCAGCCTCGCGGTAATGCCTTCACTTAATACCCTTGTTACCGGGTTCTCGATGGGCAGGCGTGTGTCTCTGTTAATTATCTTGAACACATCCGTCAGTTTTTTATTTATGACCTCTTTCGGCTTCCAGCCCGTAAGACCCTCAGCGGCAGGATTCATAAAGGTTATCAGACCGTCTTTATCTGCGGTTATCACAGCTTCCCCGATACTCCTGAGCGTTGTCGCAAGCCACTCTTCGCTCTCTTTTAATTTCCTTTCCATTTTGTGCTTGTAAATCGCCATATCGACAGAAATGTGCAATTCCCTTTCCTGAAAAGGTTTGACTAAATAGCCATATGGCTCCGTCATCTTTGCACGCTGCAAAGTATCTTCGTCCGCATACGCGGTGATGAATATTACTGGAATATTGAAACGCACATGTATCTGCTCAGCGGCCGTCACACCGTCGATCTCCCCTTGGAGCATGATATCCATCAAAACAAGATCAGGACGCATCTCCTCCGCTTTTATGACGGCTTCCTCTCCGGTAGATACAATATCGGTGACAGTGTATCCCATAGATATAAGACTATGCTGCAGGCTAAGTGCCTCAATGCCCTCGTCTTCAACTATCAATATTCTGACATCTGGCATCGCTTCTGCCTCTTTACATTTTTCTCAAGACATTAAAAGTAATCGTAAATTCCGTCCCTTTCCCGCCTCTACCGTGTTGAATAGTTCCCTTGAGTTGCTTTACAAGCACGTATACCAGCTTCAGGCCGAGCGATCTGGAATTCTGTATATCGAAATCCTTCGGCATGCCTATGCCGTTATCTCCGACTCTGAGCATGAATTTGTTGTCAGTGTCATGGCGCAGTTCGATACGAATCTCGCCTGTCATGTCGCTACGCCCCGGTAGACCCGGAAAGGCATGTTTCAGAGAATTTGAGACGAGCTCAGTGATTATCAAAGCGCAGGGGATTAACGTATCAATATCAAGGGCAGCGTCTTCAACGTCTATCTTCGGTCGTACGACCCTCTCGCTCAGCCCATAGGAAATAAACAGGTTGCTTATCAGGCTTCGGATATATTCGGGAAGGTCTATCTTTGCGAGCGACTCGGACTGGTATAATTTTTCATGGATGAGAGCCATTGAGTAAACCCTATCCCTGCTATCCTTGAACATCTCTATTGTCTGCTTATCATGGATATAAGACATCTGGAGATTGAGCATGCTGTGTATGATATGCAGGTTGTTTTTGATGCGGTGGTGTATCTCCTTAAGAAGGTTCTCCTTTTCATTCAAGGTTAGCCGCAGGCGTTCCTCATTGGCGCTCAGTTCCCTGTTGGCGGCTTCTGTTTTTGTCCGCTCCACATCAAAATCTTCGAGAAGGTTCAGCATCGCCCGCTGGGTCTCCTCAAGTCGCGCTTTTTCCATGGCAAAGTCATCCAAAATGTTGAGAGTGGCGCGCTGCGTGTCCTCAAGACGTCCCTTCTCTTCGGAGAAATCTTCAAGTATATTGAGCATCGCCTTTGTATAGTCAGTAACATTTGTTGATGCGGAATCCGCCCGCAATGTCTGAATTTCCGCAGTGGTCATGATTCGGTCCTGCCTGGCACTGCCTTCCGGAGCTCCTCTATCTCTTTCTTCAATTCGATCATCTTGAGTTCGCGCCCCACGGTAAGCTTTTGAAACCTCTCCAGTTCCGCCAATCGTTCGAGTTCTCGGGCACGCTGCTCTTCTTTGGCGCGCTGTTCGGCAATCTTTTTCTCGGCTTCCTTTTGCGCAGTAACATCGCGCGCAGCAGCGAAAACACCGAGAACATCGCCTCGCGCGTCGCGGTAGACCGACGCATTATAGAGAACGTCCGTGAGTCTGCCGTCTTTATGCCTGATTGTCAGCGGATAATCTGTAACCGAGCCCTTCGCAAAGACCTGCTCATATCCTTTTCTGGCATTCTCGGGTTCGGTAAAATAGTTTGAAAAGTCTGTGCCGATGAGTTTGTCGCGGGGAATGCCTGTTACCTTAATAGTTGCCTCATTGACGTCCGTGATCTTACCTTCAGGACTGATCGTTACCAGAGGGTCAAGAGATGCCTCAATCAGGCTTCTGGCATACTGGGATGCCTGTCTCTGTTCGGTAACATCGCGGGCAGCGGCAAACACACCAAGAACCTTACCTTGCACGTCGCGGTAGACCGACGCATTATAGAGAACGTCCGTGAGTCTGCCGTCTTTATGCCTGATCGTCAGCGGATAATCTGTAACCGAGCCCTTCGCAAAGACCTGCTCATATCCTTTTCTGGCATTCTTAGGCTCGGTAAAATAGTTTGAAAAGTCTGTGCCGATGAGTTCGTCGCGAGGAATGCCTGTTACCTTAATAGTTGCCTCATTGACGTCCGTGATCTTTCCTTCAGGGCTGATGGTTACCAGAGGATCAAGAGATGCTTCGATAAGACTTCTGGCATACTGGGATGCTTGGCGCAATTGTTCATCTGCCTGCTTCTTTTCCGAGATGTCATTGCTCATAAGCAGATAACCGATCGGATTTCCTGAGGCGTCGTTACGCCGTGTTACGACAACGCTCGCCACAAAACGGGAGCCATCCTTCCTGACACGCACGAACTCGTCTTCTGCAAGACCTTTTTCATGAGCCATATTCAGCAGTTTATCAACAGCCCCTGACTTTATGTCCTCAGGCGTGTGAAGGATGCTCGAGTCTTTTCCGATAATCTCTTCCGCCATATATCCGTAATTACGCCGTGCCCCCTCATTCCATGAGAGGATCTTGTGGTTGAGGTCTTTTCCGATGATGGAATACTTGGTCGAACTCTGTAAGATGTTATCCAGAAAGTTTTTCGTCTCGGCAAACTCTCTCATGACGCCCTTGGATTCTGTCACGTCGCGGGCAGCAGCAAACACACCAAGTACCTTGCCGGTGACGTCCTTGTAAACAGAGGCGTTATATAAAACGTCAACCAATTTCCCATTTCTGTGCCGTATGGTAAGGGGATAGTCTGTAACAAAACCCTTCTCAAAGACCTGCTGGTAACCTTCCCGCGCCTTCTCAGGCTCGGTAAAATAGTTTGAAAAGTCTGTGCCGATGAGTTTGTCGCGGGGAATGCCTGTTACCTTAATAGTTGCCTCATTAACGTCCGTGATCTTTCCCTCAGGGCTGATGGTTACCAGAGGGTCAAGAGATGCCTCAATCAGGCTTCTGGCATACTGGGCTGCCTGTCTCTGTTCGGTAACATCGCGGGCAGCAGCAAACACACCAAGAACCTTACCTTGCATGTCGCGATAGACCGACGCATTATAGAGAACATCTATGAGTTTGCCGTCTTTATGCCTGATCGTCAGCGGATAGTCGGTAACTGAGCCCTTCGCAAAAACCTGCTGGTAACCTTTTCTGGCATTCTCAGGCTCTGTAAAGTAATCTGAAAAGTCCGTCCCGATGAGTTTGTCGCGAGGAATGCCTGTTACCTTAATAGTTGCCTCATTGACGTCCGTGATCTTTCCCTCAGGGCTGATGGTTACCAGAGGGTCAAGAGACGCCTCAATAAGACTTCTGGCATACTGCGCCTGTATTTGTTCCTCCGCCATCGGGTTCGCCTGCGGCTTCGACTTATTTTTCTGTTCAATCTTTTTGTTCATCTCGCCTTTCTCCTTAATTTTAATTTCCTATAAAACTTATATTCTTTGTCATAGCGTGAAATAAAACGTCGCACCTTTTCAGGTTCGCGTTTTGTCAATTGAGTCATAGCGATCATAGTCTTTCACCTTTCCTGACAGGTATTGTGAAGTAAAAAGTCGAACCTTTGCCTGCCTGTGATTCAACCCATATCCTGCCGCCATGACGTTCTACAATCTTCTTGCAAATCGCAAGACCAACACCCGTGCCTGGATATTCGGCACTTGGATGTTCGCGCTGGAACATTTTGAAGATATGTTCCATGAATTCTGGAGCTATACCTATCCCGTTGTCTTTTACCGAGAATAACCATTCATTTCCTCTCTGAGCAGCCGATACTGTAATATTTGGTTTTTCTTTTCTGAATTTGATGGCATTACTGAGAAGGTTTTGAAATAACTGAACCATCTGTGAAGCGTCAGCCATTACTGCGGGCAGAGGATCGTGTGTCACAAGAGCACCACTTTCCTCAATAGCTATCTTCACATTAGCCAATGCCTGATCAAATACGGTTTTAAAATCGGTCGATTCAAATGGTTTAGCGCGTGTACTAACTCGTGAGTATGCAAGCAAGTTATCGATCATTTCCTGCATTCTTGTAGTTCCATCTACTATGAAACCGATAAACTGATCAGCCTTCGCATCTAATTCACCCTTATAGCGCTTTGCCAGAAGCTGGCTGAAATTTGAAACAGTGCGCAGCGGTTCCTGAAGGTCATGAGAGGCAGCATAGGCAAACTGCTCCAGATCCTTATTGGAGCGTTCCAACTCAGCTAATGTTTGTTTCAATTTCTCATCTGTTTGTTTGCGCCCGGTAACATCTCTGAGGATGCCACTATAAAGTCTTCTTGTTCCAATTTTCCATGTGGACAGGGAAAGGTCCAAAGGAAATTCACTCCCGTCTTTTCTCATTCCAACCATTTCAACAGTTTTTCCAATAATTCGTTTTTCACCTGTAGAATTAACTCGCTCCAGTCCCTTTTTGTGGGCATCCCTGTATCTTTCAGGTATTATCATGATAAGTGATTTACCAAGAGCTTCTTCTTCCATATAGCCAAAGATGGTTTGTGCACCTTTATTCCATGAAATAATATTATCATCACTATCTGCGGAAATAATTGCATCAGTTGCTGACTGCGTTATTGAACGGAATCTTGCTTCTGACTCACGCAAGGCTATCTCAATTCGCTTTTGATCTGTTATATCCCATGCAATCGTTGAGGCACCTATAATCTTGCCAGTGGCATCCTTAATTGGAGAAATAGTTAAGAAGGCACAGATTTTTTTTCCATCTTTCCTCATACGTATGGTTTCATAGTGCTCGATGCGCTGTCCCTTCCTTATTCTTTCGAGAAGTTGGAGAGATTCATCTGGATGATCTGGCGGGACCAGAATAGAGATAGACTTGCCTCTGACCTCGTCGGCTGAGTAGCCGTATATCTTCTGGGCACCCCGGTTCCAGCTCACAATGATGCCATCCAGCGTCTTGCCGATGATTGCATCGTCTGAGGAATCTACAATGGATGCCAGGAGAGAGAGTCTCTTTTCAGCCCCTTTGTGGTCTGTTATATCTTCTCCTGAACTCAGAGTACCTGTGATATTACCTGCCTCGTCTCTCAGTATAGTGTTATGCCAGGCAATCAATCTCTCCTCGCCTCTCCTTGTAAGAACAGGATTTTCAAAAGATTCAACAGACTCAATATTTCCAGCCATTAACTTTTCAAAGACAGCTTTTACTTCATCCCTTACTCTTTCCGGAATGAAAGTCTCAAACCAGTTCTTGCCGATAATCTCCTGCTCACTGCAGCCTAATATCTCAGAGCACTTCTTATTTACAAGAGTAATTTTTTGGTCAACATCAATAGCTACAATTACAACCCTTGCAATGTCAAGATATTTTTGTGCTTTATCCCTCTCTTTTTCTATTTCTTCCTCCGCCCGCTTACGCTCTCTGATTTCAGCCTGCAAGGTCTCGTTAGTCTTTGCCAACTCTGCCGTACGTTCCTGA
>JBAQLI010000056.1:0-4213 GCA_049301735.1 Candidatus Methanoperedens sp. | reverse complement strand
TATTACATGCTTTTTCTGGGATTTTTAGCAACTCCTTTTGCTGGACTCTCTGGCTTTTTTTCCTGGAAAGTCGCTTACGAAGGGAAGATGACCAAAACTTTCGCAAGAAAAATAATATTTACTGTTGCGTTGATTGCTGTTATCACTACATGTTTTGTATGGCGAACTCTAAATCCAGATGTACTTGTACCAACAGGCTTAAACTACTTTTACTTAACGTTGGTATTGAGTTTAGTACCTATAGTCACGATTCTTGGATATGACGGAGGAGAAATAGTTTATACTTAAATTGTTGTGTTGCATAATCGCTAATCACTATCAAGAAGGGTAAGAAGAAATGGAAAAAATCCAATCATTATAACAAAACAAGCTGTCAAAACAAAAAAGAGTTTTTTATGGATGAATCAACCAATGATAAAACTTCGCCGGATAAAGCGGATGTAATAATTATAGGCGGGGGCGCATCGGGACTTGAAGCCGGAAGGGAAATAGCAAAAGCAGGGAAAAAAGTCTACGTGCTCGAAGCCCGAAACAGGCTTGGCGGCCGGATATATACTTTAACAGTTCCAGGTTTCTCAACACCTTTAGAAGCAGGTGCAGAATTTGTCCACGGTGACATGCCTGCAACTCAATCGTTGTTAAGAGAAGGTGGTATCAAGTTCTACCCTATTGCTGGAAAATACTACATGATTAAAAACGGAAAATTCCAGAAATCTGAAAATCTCCGGACCACTTTCTCGACACTTCTTTCAAAAGCAGATTCACTTGAACAGGATATGCCTTTCAGTAAATTTTTGGATCAATACCTGAATGAAGAGAAATATAAAGCCGTAAGGGAAATTGCCAAAGGTTTTGTCGAAGGTTATGATGCTGCCGATATTAAAAGAGCCAGCACATTTGCTTTGAGAGAAGAATGGAAAGTTTTCGGCCAATCGGATCAGTACCGTTTGAAGGGTGGTTACATTAAGCTTATAGACTTTCTTTCAAAGGAAATAATAAAGCATAACAGTGCAATCTTTTTGTCAACTATTGCAAAAGAAATCCGGTGGAAGCCAGACAACGTTGAAGTTATTAGTGATAAAGGTAAAATTTATTCAGCACGCAAAGCGTTGATTACTGTACCGCTTGGAGTTCTTCAATCAAAGCCGGACGATGAAGCTCACCTTCATTTTTCCCCCGGATTGCCTGAAAAACTGGAGGCAGCAAAATCAATTGGGTACGGCACTGCTATAAAAGTATTTCTTGAATTCAAGGATGCTTTCTGGGAATCATCTGAAAATCAAATACGCAAGACGCCTGAACTTGGTCTTCTTATTTCCGATACTTTTTTTACTGCCTGCTGGACTCAACTGCCGAATAAGACTCCGCTTATTACAGGATGGCTTGCCGGTCCGCAAGCGGAGAAATATAAAAATACATCAGATGAGAACATAATAACTATGGCACTCGATGCTTTGGGTTATATCTTTAATACAGACAGATCGTTCCTCCTAAAGAATCTGCGTGCAGGAAAGGTTGTAAACTGGCAGACTGATCCTTTTTCACTTGGAGCTTATTCTTACGCAACTGTTGAATCAAATGAAGCAAAAAAGGTATTAACCCAACCAGTTGAAGATACATTATTCTTTGCAGGAGAGGCCCTGTCAGAAGGCACCGCTATGGGAACATTGGAAGAAGCACTTGCGAACGGAATGAAAACAGCTAAGGAATTATTGACTCATCTTAAGAGTTGAAAAAGAAAGTTCGCCCTTATATTATAAATATTGTGGAGAATTAACCTTCATAGCGGGGTTATAACGATATTAAGAGTTGTACCGATAACTTTTCTATGGGACTTATTACTTTTGTATCGGGTTAATTTCATTGATAAATATGTTGAATGGATAAAAGCTTCTTGATAATATAAGAACTATCATATTTACATAAATAATTGAATTTTAACAATCTTTATCTTATTTTATCTACTCTTAAGATCATATAAAATAAACAGGACATTTTTAAAGGATTTAACATTTTTCCGGGGAAGAATGAACTTTTAAATATTATTAGACAGTAAGAATGTTTAAATCCGTGATAATCATTATGAGTTCTTAATGGCAAAATGCCACTAAAAAGAGGTGAAATTATGAGATTGAAAAATATAACTATGGCAGGTATGATCCTGTTGGTTCTGGCCTTTACTGTAGGCATGGCTGGCGCCATAGAGAATGGTACGGCTAATGAAACACCAACTGTAAATGTAACTGGAACTCCAACTGAAACACTAACTATCAACGTAACTGCGACTCCAACTGTAACACTAACAGTTACCCCAACAGCAACTCCGGAGCCAGATGATGACGATGAATCGGATACAGGTATATTTGGCCCAGGACATCTATTATATAGATTAAAGATTGCATTTGAGAATATGGATGAGACTTTTACTTATAACTCAAGTGAAAAACTCGGAAAACAGGTATCTCATGCACGACATAGAATAAATGACTATAGAAAGGCATTGAAACAAAATGACATGAAAGCTGCAGATAAGGCACTTGCTCAATATGAAGAAAAAATGAATGAAGTAAATGCTTCAATGTCCGAACTCTCCGATAAAGACACTGGCTATATCAATGTGGAGCAGATGATACTGAAGCATCAATTTATACTTGAAAATCTCAGTATCTCACATCCTGATAACAAAGGACTTCAAAGAGCTTACAAAAACAGCAAGAACCTTGAGGAAAAGTTAAGATCCAAATCTGTAAGAGTCCTGGAAAATAAAAAAGTTGAGAATGGCAAAGAGATTGAGAATTCAAGAGATATAGAAAGATCAAAACAATCAGAGAGCTCTGCCAAAGTCGAGAAAAAGGGAAAATATGAGACG
Source organism: Candidatus Methanoperedens sp. (assembly GCA_049301735.1). Classification (GTDB taxonomy): domain Archaea; phylum Halobacteriota; class Methanosarcinia; order Methanosarcinales; family Methanoperedenaceae; genus Methanoperedens. The sequence continues at coordinate 1,344 of JBAQLI010000056.1, read as the reverse complement.
ATAAAGGGTGGTTCTGAAAAAAAGGACTGAACCAGAAAAAGATTGTAAGATAGGTGAACCCTCACCTGCCTTTTTTATCATATTGTCAACCGTTAGGCACGGATTTTAAACGTGCAATGTCAAGGGGAAAGGTGAGACAATGAATAGCACAAGACCACTTTTATGTGATAGTCTATACCGCATAAAGTTACTAAAAGCTGGATTCACTGGTAATGAGATTGAACAGTTATATATCCTGGACAATAATCTAGAGTTTGTCGGAGTAAACTGGTGCAATTGTAAAAAGTGTAGATCATGCTAAGTGCATATCTGAATAGGTTGAGAGCAGTTTCGTGATATTTGTCTTCTTATTTCTGTATGCTAAAAATGCCCCAGTGTCAAGGGGTAGAATGTGACTTTACCAACTTTTTCAATCATTTTTGGTCTGTTGATTGCGAAAAAATTACTTTTTAATATAATTTCAGGTACTGCGATAGGTATTAATACACGTATGTACTGATTAATAATTATGATCCTTTGGAGGTCATAATGTTAAAGGGAAAGGGAAGAATTATTGCAATACCTCCGATAAGTAGTTTCAAAATACTCATCGAATCAAAGATAGTTTTGATTCTTAGTTTCCCTTGCCATTTGTATAATTAAATAAAAAGGAGGTGAAAAACAATGGTTGGACTTGAAAGTGCGATGGACCTTGCAGAAGATGCTAAAAAAGTTGAAAAACCTAAAGTCTCCGATGCCGAAAGAGAGAGACAGAAAGAGTTCTACGCAAAATTGAGAGAACGCAAGGCAGAACAGCCAAAAGGTGCACAATACGATTGAGAGATAAGTAAACCAAACCTATGCAATCGTAGTGAAAAATAACAGGATTGAGGATTGGGAGCAAAGAAGATTTAAATGGCTGCTTAGGGATAGATTATCTCAATCCCCAACCTGGCCCTATACAAACGTTGCTGCAACCAATGCCACGTAAACCCATTCTATGAATTTTCAACTTCTTCAATCGTATGGTAGAGGCGGAGAAATCGCAGTAACAACAGAGAGGATCAAGAAATAGCTATTTTAGCTTTGAACCTGTTGCAAATTTGTATGATCTATATCAATACGCTTTTAGTGCAAAAAATGTTTTTCGAGAAAGAATGATTGGACAAAATGCAACCTTTTGTCTATTTTTAAGAGTGGATTATCATGTTATCCTACCTAAAAAATCAATCCCATCTTGCAATACCTTCGCCATTAAGGAGCATTAATACTACCTATTTTCGTTATTTCTGCAAACATTTGCTGAATTAAAATTGGATCTGGTTTTTCCGGTATCAATTTTAATGTTTCATAGATATATTTCCC
>JBAQLI010000055.1:0-19083 GCA_049301735.1 Candidatus Methanoperedens sp. | reverse complement strand
AAGAACAGCTTATAAATATTATTGATATATTAAAATCTGCAAAGTTCGGCGTGATATTCTTTGGCATGGGACTCACCCAGAGTAAATCAAGGTATAAGAATATTGATAATGCGATCTCGCTGGTCACAGAATTGAATTCATTTACGAAATTCGTGCTCATGCCCATGCGGGGTCACTATAATGTGGCGGGGTTCAATCAGGTGTGCACCTGGGAAACCGGTTTCCCCACTGCGGTTGATTTCTCGCGAGGTGCGCCGTATTATAATCCGGGCGAGACAGCTGCCAATGATGTCCTTTACAGGAAGGAAGTGGATGCCGCGATGATCATAGCAGCAGATGCAGCTGCACATTTCCCAGCAAATTCAGTGCGAGAACTTACAAAAATCCCAATCATTCAGATCGACCCTCACTGGAATTCAACGACTGAGATAGCCAATGTGGTTATCCCGACGGCAATGTGTGGCATTGAGGTAGAAGGTACGGCTTACAGGATGGATGGGGTCTCGCTCAGGCTTAGAAAAATGATTGAATCGAAACATCTAAGCGATGAAGAAGTTCTTTTGAAACTGATAAAACGTGTTAAAGAGATTAGCCTGATGAAGTAATTATGCAAGTCTCATTTCCTGAGCTTTGCGAGAAACTGCTTTCGAAACTTGGCTACCTTTGGCTCAATAACTACTCGGCAGTAAGGTTGGTCTGGATTATGGAGAAAGTACGCCTGGTGATACTTTTCGGCAGAATAGAACGCTTTGAAGGGTGTGATCTCCGTTATGATAGGTGCATCCCAGATTTTTTCGGACTCAAGTTCTGCAATGACTACTTTAGCAATTTTTGCTTGTTCCGATGTGTGATAGAAGATCGCTGAGCGATATTGCGTTCCAACATCCGCCCCCTGACGATTTAATGTAGTAGGATCATGGATGGTTAAAAAGACTTCCAGGAGTTCCTTGAAGGATATAATCTGGGGGTCAAAGGTTATCTGTACTGCTTCAGCATGATTGTTTGCCCCCGTGCAGACTTCTTGATATGATGGGTTGGGCAAAAAGCATCCGGAGTAGCAACACAACTTTCTCCACGCCTCGCAATTCGTTGAAGATAGCTTCCAGGCACCAGAAGCATCCTCCAGCCAGGGTTGCGATTTCGCGGCGTTGCAGCAGCATTGAAGCATCTTCCATAATTATTCTCCACGATCGCGCTTTGTAGGATAACCTTTCTCCTTCCAGGCAGTCATGCCTCCGATCAGGTTATACACCTTCTTAAAACCCCCGCGCGCCAGAATACTCGCCCCAAGACCTGACCTGTTTCCAGTGGAGCATACTGAAACCACAGGACGGTCTGACGGAACTTCAGCCAGCCTTTTCTCAAGCTCTCCCACATAGATATTCACCGCGCCCGGAATGTGGCCCTCGGAATATTCCTCCTTCTCGCGCACATCCAGCACAAATAGTTCCTCATCTTTGCGTTTCTCATGAAGACCATCTACAGTATACACGCCGCTGTGCCCAAGCAGCATTCCACGATTCTGCCAGGCCTCAATACCTTCGCAAAGATACCCAGTGACTTTATCAAATCCAACCCGTGCAAGATATCTTTTCGCTGTCTCAACATCCTCCTGCCTCTCGGTCACAAGCAGGATGTCCCTTTCATAGTCAAGAATCCAGCCCGCAAAATTAGGCAATCCCCGGAGCCAGATATTATAAGAACCTTTGATATGACCGCCAGCAAAGGAGAGAGGGAAACGGGTATCCATTACTGTGCAGTCCGCCATAACGTTTGCGAACCTGGGAGCATCCATCGGCTCTACCCAACTGGGCTCAAGCAAGAGTGTACCGTTCAGGTTATGATCCGCCATTCTGGCAAAATAAGGAGGAAGTGGAATATTTTCTCTCTTTTTTCTTTCCATAAATTCCTCACACGGGAGTACAAGCATGGGATTAGTGGCCCGCTCGTAGCCGAGTGTGCTTATTGCAATATCTGACATTGTGCCGCCGCATGCTGAGCCTGCTCCATGGGCAGGATACAGGGTAGTTCCATCCCCCAATGGGAGGAGTTTCCCATGCAGGGAGTCATGTAGTATAGATGCGTATTCAGCGGTCTTCTCCATGCCAGAAAGATCTGTTCGTCCCACATTGCCATAAAAAAGCGCGTCTCCCGTAAAAACAGCAAAGGGGATTTCTCCAGAGGAAAGATATAGCACAAAGCTCAGGCTTTCCGGGGAATGACCTGGCGTCTCAATAACCTTTATCCTCATGCCACCGATATCGAAAGTATCATTCTCAGTTGCCGACTCCCCATAGCCAAAATCAAGTCGATCACTGTGGATTATCCTGCAACCCGTTAGCTGCTCAAGTTCCAAAGACCCTATCAGATAATCCTCATTGCAGTGCGTCTCGAAAACAAACCGTATCATGCAGCAATTGCTTTTGGCAATTTCAATATACTGATCCACATCTCTTTTAGGATCAACTACGAATGCATCATTATCATTCCCTGCAATATAAGAGAAATGAGCAAGCCCTTCTGAAACAAGCCTTTCAATGAACATCCACTCTTCCCTCAAGAAGAGATGTTTGTCACAGATATTAAATGTTGGTATCGAATCCGAAAGTAAATAAAATAAAAAAGAAAGGAGGGGAATCCTACTTCTTTTCAACCCCAGGAGCTTCCTTTGGCGGCTCATGTGATTTTGGCGGTATCGTCTGGGTCCTGAACAGGTCGCTTATTGTCTCTTTTGGCGCACCCGGGGCAGGGGGGTTGATGTCTGTGCTTAAACCCATCAGATTTGCCGTGATAACCACAAGGTCATCCATCCGTATTTCCAGCTTGAGATCGTCCCTTCCATCCTGGAGGTTGCGCCTGCAGAATGGACATGTGCTGATCAGTACTTCCGCACCTGTTGCCTTGGCATCGTTCATGCGATCCTTTGCGATGGCCAGGGCAAGATCGGGAAGACCAGCTTTCACACCTCCGCCTGCGCCACAGCATCTCTGTTCATTGCGATTCCGTTCCATTTCGACAAGTTTGAGGCCGGGCATGCTCTTTAAGACCTTTCTCGGCTCCTCGAACACGCCAACGTGTCTTCCCAGATGACACGGGTCGTGATAGGTGACGGTTTTATCAAAACTCTTTTCCCATTTAATATTTCCAGCATCAAGCTGTTCTGCGAGGAACTGCGACATGTGGATTGACTCGAAAGGCAATGGTTTTCCATAGGCGCGAGGCCAGTCTATCTTTGAAGTCCTGAAACATCCTGCGCATGCGAATACTACTCTTTTTGCGCCGCGTGCTTTTAATGCCTCGATATTATGTAAAGCAGCCTGTTTCGGAACATCATTTATATGCTGCTGTCCCGTCCTTATAAGTGCAGAAGAGCAGCACCATTCATCCTCTCCAAGAACCATAAATGGAACGTTGAGTTTGTTCAATATCCTTGCCGTGCTGACGCAGAGCACCTGCTGGTTGTATCCTGCGGTACAGCCGATGAAGTAGGCTATATCCGATTTTTCTGCTACCTTGATATCAGGCGTCATCCAGGCAAGGCGGTCTTTTTGCTGCTTCAGATATGGATTGTGCCCTTCCCCTATCAGCTTGGGGAACAGGCTCTGTTTGCCGTATGGACCAAATCCGCGCTTTACAAGGTTTTCACGATTTGCTTCCCAGAGCTCGACTGTGTCAATTCCGGCGCAGCACACCGTACCGCACATGCCGCATAATGTACAGTTATACAGATCATCGGTGTACTTCTTCAATTCCTTATCCGGGATCCTTGCAGGTCCAAAAAGCTTTGCCTTCCAGCCGTAGCTCCTGGTGACGTATTCCCTCCACCGCAGGATTTTATCCCTGGGTTCGATAGCCTGGTCTTTATTCCTTCCGTCATATGTTGGACAGTACTTGACGCATTCGCCGCATCGTGTGCATGCATCATACTCCATCAATTGTGTGGGCTTGAAATTTTCAAGTGAGATCACTGGTTTATTTTTTGGCATGGTTATATTCTATTATTATATTTGCTATAAATATTGTTCGTTAGCTTACTAACAATTTATTCCTCCTATGGACCCTACATAGCTACCTTATTGATCATTATCACAACCTGGATCACGCTCTCAGCATTTTGTTATGCGATTATTGTCTTCCCTCAGTGCCGTTGTTACTGCCCAATTACTCCTTATCATAATGTTTGATTTGGTTTTTTTGAGGTATGAGGACAATATCGAGGATTATAACCGATATATCAAAATAAATCATATTTTAGACACGCCTAAGCTAGAAGTACCTCAACAAGAAGAAGCTCTGCATCCTTTTTTGCTTCGAAGTGCAGTTCTGCTTCCTCTTTGATTTTTGCTGCGCCCAACTCTGGAATGCGGATCTCGTTCACCTCCACAGGTCCGCCCTCCAGTACGTATATGTATGCACCTCGACCAGCCTCAAGCCTGTGATCTGCTTTTTTACCTTTCTCAAGAAAACAGGAATAGACCGCAGCATCCGATACTATGCGGAGAGCGCCGGGATGGGAATTGGATACGATGGGCAGGAATTTATTCATCCTATCTGCTTTTTCATTTTTTTTCTGCTCTACCGATGGTTCCAGGCCGTGTGTTGTCGGGAAAAACCACATCTGAATGAAGCGCATTGGTTCGTCAGGCCTGTTATTGATCTCTGAATGCCACATACCCCTCCCCACGGTGGTATGCTGTACCCAGCCCATCCTGAGTATTCCACCTTTCCCGTGCTCGTCCTCGTGACGGAACTCCCCACCCGCACAATAGGTGACGACCTCGTTATCGCGGTGCGGATGCAGAGGCCAGACTGCGCCTGGAGAGAGTGTATCATCGTTAAACACGCGCAGGGTGCCGAAATGCGTATATTCAGGATCGTAGTACTGGTCAAAGGAGAAGTGCCACCGCCCATGGAAGGTGCCGTTCTTGATTTGACCGCTTGTTTGATAGATGGTTTCCGGATTGCGAATTGTTATCATAAATTACCCCCTTATTAGTGTATAATAATTATCCCGCATAAAATATAACTTTTGAATATCTGCGAAAAAATGGTGGATTATCTCATATCTTTATTAAAACTCACTTCCAATTAATCCATAATGTGGCTTGACGCACTGCTCCTGGCTTTCCAGTACCTTTTATCAGTAATCCCTGCTACTGTCGCAGGTATTGTCCTTATGGAACTCTTGATAGAGCTGGGATGGATACAGAGGCTGGGATTTATAACGGCGCCTTTCATGCGCTTTGGGCACCTGCGGGAAGAAGTTGGCGTGAGCTTCCTTGTATCCTTTGGCTCCCCAACAGCCGGGAATTCCATGGTGGCAGAGCTTAATAAAAAAGGATTGATAGACAATAAAGAAACGCTAATTGCTTCTCTTGTAACTTCCTTTCCAGCAACATTCATCTTTGTCAGGGATCTCACTCCAGTACTTGTAATATTGTTAGGGACCACAGGGCTCATTTATCTTGGTATAGTTGTAGGAGTGGGACTTCTTCGAACAGCAATATCCCTTGCTTTTGGCCGCTTTTTATTACCTCCTAAAAAAATTGCAATTATAGAACAAAGCATAAAGACGAAAAAATTTAGTGCCGCGCTGCAAAGTGCGATATTATCTTCATGGGCGCCGCTCCGGGGCATTATCCCAACAATGATCATTGCTGCAATAATCGTATTTCAGCTCATCAATATAGGTTTTTTCGATATGCTTTCGGCATATCTGAAAGATCTGCCTGTTCTAAAATCCCTTCCATCTCCGGCCCTGCCAGTCATTGCAGCCTGGTTTGCAAGCAACATCGGAGCATATACGATAGCGGGTAAGCTCTTGACAGATGGCATAATGACATCCAAAGAAATCGTGATAACGCTGCTTGTGGGTCGAGTGCTTTCAAGCGTCGTGCGCCTGCGATTCACCATTCCTTATTATACAGGGATTTTCTCTCCTAAATTAGGGACGCAAATTATGCTGCTCGCCACAATGATGCAAGAAGGATTAACGATTATTGTCATCGCTATTCTTGTAGTCTTCTGGTGAACATCAGGCAAGTTTTGGTCTATGTGAGACCAGTTGACAGGGTTTATCGCCCATCAAACGAGTTGCGACCATAACCGATGCCTTAGGCCGTATGTAGAGAGGTTATGCAGATTCTGGAATCTCCAAGCTTTAGCCAAGTGAGGAGTGTTAAAATGGCAGTATTTACCCCGGAAGAGATAGTGGAAATGGCAGACAGGTTGATGAAATAAAAGCCAGTACACGGAAGATTCTTTCTGGCATTAATGATTTTAGATTTCAATCTATGAAAACAGGAAGAATATATAATAAAGTTCTGAAATGCTGAAAGAATCATATCTTGCCAGGACGAAGTAGACTGCAAGAGAGAATCCATACGCTGCATTCATAGTTGTGACTTGAAGTGCTGGGCATGTGTGATTCTATCGTGGAAGCTACTTAACGACTACAAAGAAGGACGCATCGACTGGGTACAGTACACAAAGAGGTTCAGGCGCGAGATGGATTGCGATCCGTTCAGGGAAGAGATGAAAAGGATATGGGACTTCTCTCAGAAAAATGATGTCTATCTTGTCTGCTATGAACCGCCAGGACAGAACTGTCATAGACATCCGTTGATGGATATGATGCGAATGTGGGACGGAGAGAATCCAGACAAATGACCATTTTTTAGAATAGGATTAGCTCTTTTTTCGAAATATACAGCTTATCCCTATCGATAGCATCAGTTTAATCTTAAGTTAATTATATAAATTTAAATATTCAATTACACGTTTAGCATTTGGGCTTTTACAAAAGTTGTGAAGATTATCTTCGCATAGAATATTTCATGAAAAAAAAATTAAGCAAAAACTTATATCTAGATAACATCTAACATTAACATTAATGAATGATTTGGGAGCAATAAAATAAATCATTCAATAAGAAAGGAGAGAAAAATATGCCCAGATTAGTTGTTATATATCTCAGTACATCAGGTAATACAAAAGCGATGGCAGATGCCATCGTAGAAGGTGCAAATTCAAGAAACGTTGACGCTAAAGCCGTGAATTTTCATGAAGCAAAAATAGAGGACATAAAAGCTGCGGATGCCATTGCAATTGGCTCTTCAACATTCCATTATTAGATGCTGCCTCCTATGGAAAAATTTATTGAGAGCCTTGAAAAAGCAAAAGTAGCAGACAAAGTTGGGGCAGCTTTTGGCTCTTACGGGTGGAGCGGTGAGGCACCTATAATGATTGCAAAAAAAATGCGTGAGCTTGGCATGGATGTAATAGATCCAGTATTACGTATTCAATATCAACCTGCTGAAAAGATCTTGAAGAATGTAAAAGGCTTGGAAAAGATATCGCTAATAAATTGAAAAAGAAATATACCAAGCCAGGAAAGCTTGAAGACGCACCTATCAGCCTGCAGGAAGTCAGAATGGGTGAAGGAGGTCACTGAGAGAGAAGCATCGTGCAGCGCATTCACAAGAACATATCTATATAATAAGCCGCAGAACGAAAAAAAATTAAATAAAAACAACCAAAATCGATCAGGTGAAAACAAATGTCAGACGAATTTGACGAATTTAGAATATTTGAAGAAAATATGAACAGAATGTTTGAAAAAATCTGGGGTATACCAGTAAACAGAAGTCTTTTACTACCAGGTGAAAGAACAACAACAGGAGCAATTGAAAAATACAGGAAACCGTTTATCGATCTCGTTGAGACAGATAAAGAAGTAATTGCCACTGTTGAGATGCCTGGGTTGGACAAAGGAGATATCAAAATTAATCTAACTGAAGATAAGCTTGAAATCTCAGCCGAAACAAAACATGAAGAGGAAAGGAAAGAAAAAGGTTATCTCTATAAAGAAAGACGCAGTGGATCATATTATCGTACGATACCTTTGCCATCTTCAATAGATTCTGACAACTCCAAGGCATCATATAACAACGGAATTCTTCAAATAACCATGCCCAAGACAGAGATCAAGAAAAAGACGCCATTAAAGGTTGAGTAGCTTTACTCAACATTGATAGGCATGAAAAAAGCTTGTATATATTATATTTGAATAAAACAAAAAGGAGGTGAAAATATGCTATTTGTACTATGGTTTAAGTGGAATCCTGAGAATACATCAAAACTTATTGAGCTCTGGAAGGAATTCAAATATCCTGAAGAAGTTAAATTGATTGGTAGATATCTCCTGATAGGCAGGCACATCTCTGTGGCAATATTCGATGCCCCAAATGAAGAAGCAATTCTAAAGATAACCTACCCATTCAGAGACATAGGCGTGCCCCATATAGCTCCCGCATTACCACTTGAAGAAGCACTGGAAATCATGGAAAAAATGTAATGACTATTTTTTTTTGACGCCGGAAGCCTTTCCTTCATCACATTAAGATATTTTATGTTATTGCCCTTAAGATCGGCATTGCAAACTTCTTTTCAACTTCAACCCTGTATAATGTATTATATGTGCAGAATGGAATGATCCTGCCATCCGGAGTGGCATAATGAACACCGCACCGCTTTATTCTTTCAAGGTCCATGTTGTACAGGTCCATAAAGTGCATGGCGCCAATAAATAGCGTGTGGCGGTGGAATTCCTTTATAGCGTCACCTGTACCATCTCTCAGTACATCAATAAACAGTTTTTTCACGTCCACTGATTTAGGTGCCTTTGACATATCGATATACCTGGGCAATGCTGAAATGAGGCTTCCGATCATTTTTATCTTGCCAAGTGACTCGCCTATCCATTTGCTATTGTTCGATGCCAGTTCGTCAACCTTTTCAAGGAGCCCTTCAACATCAACAAAACGAGTAATTGGTATCATTTTTCCATTTTCGACATAGACATACGTTCCTGTACCGCAATGTGGATGGACTGTAAATTCGACATTGGGGATACCCTCCTCAGCGGTTACAAAATGTGAAACTGGTACTACAAATGGCACCGGATAGAAGTCATCTGCCGTAATGGCACCGTCTGTCTGTCTTTCAATAAGGTCATATAAATAAGGGATAGTTATCCTTTTTTCCATTCTCTCTTCTTTATTTATCCTTCCAGTGAACGAGATGGGCTGGAAATTGATACCTTTAACAGTATCGATGTTATTGACCGCGAACTTTATAATGTCCCCAACCTGTTCATCATTTACTCCTTTTGCCAGTGTGGGTACAAGAGAAACACTCGTCAGTCCTGAAGCCCTGCAGTTCTCAATCGTTTTGAGCTTAATTGGGAAATAATTAAAGCCTCTGTTGATAAGATAAGGTTCGCCTGTCACGCCGTCAAACTGTAAATAAACGGTATGTAATCCAGCGGTAGCAAGCTCTTTGCAGAATTCCAGGCTTTTCGCGAGCTTTATTCCATTTGTCGCCATCTGTACCTGCGTGAATCCAAACTCGTTGGCCATTCTAATGATCCTGGCAATGTCTTCGCGTATAGTTGGTTCGCCCCCTGTGAACTGAATGGCAGGGCAGGGTACTGGTTTTTGATCACGCAACATCTGCATCATTGCCCTTATTTGGGAAAGCGATGGCTCGTACAGGTATCCTGATGCTGATGCGTTAGAAAAACACACCGGACACATCTGGTTGCACCTGTTCGTAAGGTCGATATTTGCAAGAATAGTAGTGGTTTTGTGGGAAGGACATAATCCGCACGATTTTGGACAATCCCCATCCTTAGATACGTTCGGAAATTTTACTCCTTCCCCATTATGCATATAACGGTCAAACCGCCAGAACTGCTTCGCGCTTGACCAGTAAACATCCTTGAAAGATCCATGCTTTTGGCATGTTTTTTCAAACATTACTTTCCCGTTCTCTTCAAATATTGAGGCATCGATCACATCAAGGCATTCCGGGCACAACGATCTTGTTGATTTCATACCAAAGCTCTCTATTATTTTCTTGACGTATAGAAAACACTTATCCCCATCTTGCGATTTATTTTTCAAATATCCTTTATGTTTATTTTGCTCTTGGCTTTATTTTAGTTGAACCGCAGTGTGGGCATTCTGTGCTGGGGTTTTTCATCATGAATGTTTTTTTGCATGACATGCAATAGAACATTCCACTTTCTTTTGCCATCCTCTCTAAATCTTCAGGCATCAAAGAGAAAGGCACGTATGTGCTGCACATACTTCTCACCTTGTTTAATCATTCGTAATTATACGAATTTTTAGTGTCGATACTATTTAGGAATTTCCCAAATTTACTGTTTTCAAATTTCACAATAGATTTTGAAACCTTTTTATAGGTTCAGGTTTTGACAATCAAAAATACGGCCTGGTTAGGGAGAAATAAGATAACGATGTCTAAAAAAATAAACCAATAGACCATATTTGGTTAATTGGTCTTAAATCACTCAAACATTGCCACTCTTATTCATATTGAGCACCTGTTGGCTGTTCTGCCTTGCGTGCTCTCAGTTTTGCGTAGAAATCTTTCTGTCTTTCTCTTTCGGCGTCGGCGACTTCAGGTTTCTTCACTTTTTTAGCATCTTCTGCCAGGTCCATAGCGCTATCCAGTCCTGCCATTGTTTTTCACCTCCTTTTTATTTAATCATACAATAAAAATCATATTTATTTCACTCTTTTCAATATGAGTTTTTATTTTCAATCTCTACATCAATCTCCGCTCCTTTTTCAATCGACAAAGGAAATTGTGAATCATAAACAATTTTTGATTCGATGAGTACTTTGAGACTACTCGTTGGAGGAATCGCTATAATCCTCCCTTTTCCCTTTAACAACTGTGACCTCCAATTGATTATAATTATTAATCATTACGTACCTGTATTTATACCTGTCGCAGTATCTGTTATTATATTTTAAAAGGTGCAAGGCTGATTGCTATTTTCTTACCATTATCGACCAAGAGGGCTGGTTAAATTAACCTACCACCCACGCGCCTGGAGCACTTCCTTCTCCGTGAGGCTTCGAATATCAATCCCTTTCATAGCGCCGCCAAGTCCCTTTGAAATCTCAGCAAGCATGGAAGGATTATCATAATTATTCACAGCCTCCACAATAGCAGACGCCATCTTTTCGGGGTTCTCAGCCTTGAATATCCCGGAGCCCACGAACACACCGTCTGCCCCAAGCCTCATCATAAGCGCCGCATCCGCAGGCGTGGCAATGCCTCCAGCCGCAAAGTTCACAACAGGAAGCCTCTGAAGCTGTGCTGTTTCCTTCACAAGCTCAATCGTCGCTTCGATTTTACGCGCCACAGCAACAAGTTCCTCAGAACCCTTGCCCTTCATCTCCCTTATCGTGCCCATGATAGTCCGCATGTGCCGCACAGCCTCTTTAACGTCGCCTGTGCCAGCCTCGCCCTTTGTCCTTATCATGGCGGCGCCCTCGTTAATCCTTCGGAGTGCCTCGCCCAGATCCCTTGCGCCGCACACAAAAGGTATGGTGAATCCTGTCTTGTCGATATGGAAGCTCTCGTCCGCAGGAGTAAGCACCTCGGATTCGTCAACCATGTCAACGCCAAGCGCCTCAAGTATCTCAGCCTCCACAAAATGCCCGATGCGCGCTTTAGCCATCACTGGTATCGTGACTGCATCGATGATAGCCGCAATCACCTGCGGGTCAGCCATTCTCGCAACCCCGCCCGCTTTTCTTATGTCAGCGGGCACTGCATGAAGCGCCATCACAGCCACAGCGCCGGCTTTTTCCCCTATCTGCGCCTCTTCTGGCGTTGTGACGTCCATTATGACTCCGCCTTTTTGCATCTTCGCAAAACCGCGCTTTATGAGTTCTGTACCGTGTCTTAGTTTTTCAAGTTGCATAAAATGTCAATCCCCCTTGTAATACAAGATATTCTACTTTGTGCCCTTAACATTTACCCTGTTATATCCCGAGCAAAGTTTCAATAATAGGCACAATTGCCGCGCCTGCAATATATCACAGGAAGCTGTAGCGAACCGCACCGCTAGCAATGGGTTATGCATCGAGCACATTAGCGGAAGTCGTAAACTGCCAAAACGTTATCCTGAAACTCCATTGCACCTTGTTAATTTATAATCTGAATCTACCTCTTCCTAATCCTCTTCATCACAGATTCGTGCTGCTCAAGCACTCGCTTCTTCTTGTCCTTCATTCCCTCATTATTATTTCCTGCCCTGTCCTATTGCCAAAAAAAAAACAAATAAACGGTAGAAACCCTCATGCCCCCCCACTGATGCTCCCGATTTCAACCAGGAGTCCGTTACTGACTCATCTGACACCCAGATTAACGACAGGCTTGCCCAGGTCACGTAATGCTGCGCCTGCAAAATAATCTCTGTGACAGCTATTCCAATGTTTCTCTGCACACATCAGGGCGATCTTATGTGGTGGTTCTGCCATTTTATAGACCTCCATAATCTTCTCTTGGGCATTGGCTTTCCATTCCCTGAATTGTTCTTTCTCATATCCTTTCCCACCGAGTTCTGGTATGTGGATATAACGCACGCCAAAGAATGCTTCCAGGTCTTTCTTTGACCAAGTTAGATCGGTGGAGGCCCACTTAAGGGAAAATGGAACGCTCCTGATATCTATGAGCGTGGTTATATTGTACGTATCCAGCACTTCTTTGAGTTCTTCAAAGGATTTCATGCCCCCGTACCCTATTGTGAATATTCTTACGTTTCCATCCACAAGTTCTGGTTGTGGTGGGGTTAATTTATATGACATATTGCCTCCAGACTTCTTTTTGTGTTCTACTTCTATTAGTTTTTCTGCGGGATTTACCCAATCTGATCCATTACCTATACACATTTATTTTTATTTGTTTTTGATCTGACCCGATCCAGCATTGTTTTCAATTTCTCCATTTCGGTGCAGAAATAGAAATGCTGGTTATCCTGATTATACAACTTCCCGAAAACGATATAGGTTAATCTGAGGATTATGCACATCCTACGGCACAAAGACAGCAAATGAATGGGCAGATGAGATCATAAGCTTTAATAAGTTCCTCACAAGCATGTGGTTTTCACAATCCCAGATACGTTGAGAGATTTGTTTAGAAATCCGGAAGGTGCATCCCAACCTATATAAAGCTTTAAATACCCCATATAAAGGTGCGAATATGGTAAATACTACGGAACCAAAGAAGACTATAAAAATAGAAAATGTTGTTGCATCTACGGCTATTGGAGCAAAACTTGACCTGAATCAAATCGTCAGCGTTTTTGAAGGAGCAGAGTATAACAAAGAAAGATTCCCTGGTGTTGTTTACAGGACAAAATCCCCGAAAATCGCAGCGCTTATTTTCGGCAGTGGCAAGATCGTTTGTACTGGAGCAAAAAGTATTGCCGATGTAGACACAGGTCTTTCAAAAGTGTTTGATAAGTTAAGAGAAATTGGTATCCAGATCCTGGATAAGCCTGAAATTAAGATACAGAATATCGTTGCATCCGCAAATCTTGGAAGAGTGCTTAACCTCAATGCAGTCGCTATCGGTCTTGGGCTTGAGAATATTGAATATGAACCTGAGCAATTTCCCGGTCTTGTTTACAGGATGTCCAGCCCCAAAGTGGTACTGCTATTGTTCGGCTCTGGCAAAATTGTGATAACAGGTGGTAAGAAACCAGAGGATGCAGAAGCAGCAGTCGAGAAAATAGTTATCGAACTTGATGGAGTAGGTCTGCTTTAATAATATTGACTTTCACAACTGTGTCATGGGGTACCGGGCGATCGTGGCGATTTCTTCCCTGGTTTCAATTTGTTCATTTTTCCCAGAAAAAAATGAATAAGAGTATAGTGAGCAGGAGGGGGATTATGGTGGTATGGAAAAAAAGTTAATTTTTCTGCCCGCTATCGTTCGCATATATACGAACGATAGCATATATAGATTACGCTGAGTGTAAAATGGTGTGTTTGTGTTCAAGAAATTCAATTCCCCAATGGATCAGGGAACACGGGCATGAAGTAGTCAGAATAGAGGAATCCGGCAGTGATCTTAAAGTCATCATCAAAAAGCATTGAACAAAGATGGCATTGTTTATAGAAGTGCAAGACATTTCAGGATAGATGAATAATGTTCACCTTGAGTTGAAAAATATATCAAAAGCTGTCTATCGCAAGGTAAATAATACTAGGGTCAAGACGCAGATATTAGGGAGCCTTGATCTTAAGGTCAATAAAGGTGAACTTGTCACTATCATGGGAGCTTCAGGTTCTGGAAAGTCAACTCTTCTTAGGTTGATTAACAGACTTTCCGAGATTGATTCCGGAATCATCCTATTAAACGGCAATGATATCAGGAGCCATGTTCCCATGGAGTTAAGGCGAAAGATCGGCATGGTTTTCCAGGTGCCTATTGTGTTTAAAGGAAGTGTGAGGGATAACCTGGCTTTCGGTATAAAATTATGGGGAGGAAACACTGTAATTAAGACTCTTTCCAGGGATGCCGGCATACCTGAAGACCTGTTGGATGCCGATGCAGGACAACTTTCGATAGGAGAGAAGCAAAGGGTATGCATAGCAAGAGCACTTGCAAACCAGCCAGAGATTCTTCTTTTGGATGAACCAACTTCATCACTGGATGCAGTCTCAGCACAGAGGATCGAGAAGTTGTTATTGGGTATGCAAAAGGAGAGGGATCTTACCATACTTTGGGTCACTCATGAGAAAGAACAGGTTGAAAGGATAGGAGGAAGGAGATTGATCATCAGGGATGGAAGGCTGGGGGATTATAATGCTTGAAGCTCTTGCACTTGCTCTTACGGTTTTTCTGGTGATACTTTCAGCAGCTTATACTCAGAGATTTGGCATAGGAAAGGAAATATTACTGGCAGGTACAAGAGCCCTGGTACAGATACTGATACTTGCCTCCATTATACTGATATTATTCGTTAAGCCTCTTTTCTGGAGTTTCCTCGTGCTTGCTGTTATGGCTGCAATTGCAGGACATACCACTTATTCAAGATCGGGAAAGCTTGAAAGGGGTTTGTTAGTCGCTATAGTTTCGATAGCGGCCGCGTCTTTATTGTTACTTATCCCTTTTTTCCTGATGGGCATCTTCCCTCTGGAAGCAAGGTACATTGTCCCTACCGGCAGCATCCTTATTGGAAATGCCATGAACGTGAGTTCGCTTGCTATAGACCGATATAAAGGTGAGATAAAGAACAGGCGATCTGAAGTTGAAGCATATCTTGCCCTTGGTGCCAAACCTGAGCTTGCAGCAGCATCATGCCTCAAGCAGGGCATTCTTTCGGCTTTGATACCTTCCATAGATAATATGAAAAATCTTGGCATTGTGTGGATACCCGGCGTCATGACAGGCATGCTGCTTGGCGGCGCTGACCCGATGGAAGCTGCATCGATACAGATAGCGATTTTCACTTCGATCTTTGCTGCAGGGATGATCGCGTCCAGCTTGATGCTGCATTACTCTACGGATAGCTTTTTTACGAAAGCGGCGCAGTTGAGGGAGGATTTGGATTAGCTGTTAATTCACTTCAATGAACTCTATGGCTTCCTTCTTGAGCATGCCTTTCAGTACTGTGTAATTTGGGCAAGTTGCTGTTGAATATACTTTTCCCTCTATTTGTTTAACAGTGTTTGTCATTAAATCCATACCTCCTTTCCTCTTTCTCATTTATGCACATCCAGCTGTAATCCTCTGGGTGATCGTCAAGGTGATTCAGTATCTTTCGATATCTTAGAATCGAAGGGATGTGCTTCCTGCCATTGACAATCATGTTGTGCTTCTCCAACGTCGATGTGATCTCCAGCCTGTCGCCATTCTTTGCGACATGCCGGGTCATTATCTGGTTGGAATAGCCGATCCCTGCGAAGTCTTTCATAGCCCGCGACACTGTTTTCATGTCATGACTGGCCATTGCCTTATTGAGCTGCACATACAGCCCCTGTGCTTCCTGATCTGGTCTTTCGCTTAAGTCCATTCAAATCTCCAGCAGAGGCTCTGCCTCAGCATCCAATAGCTCTGCAACGTCTACGATCTCATCGCTGAACTTCTTCAGTGTTTCTGTGTTATGAGATTGGATCAAAACACCAAAGACCCTGAACTCTTTGCTCTTCTTTGAGTCAAGGAAACCAGAAAGGAACTTCGGACCAATCGGTGCGTTCCCATCAGTGATGAATACTACATCAGCTTTCTTGAAACTCTGCTTTGAGATGAGTTCCAGAGCTTGACTCAGCACAGGCTCAAAGGCTGTTCCATCTGCATTCAGGAAAAACTCTGCAACTTTAACTGCCTTGCTGAGTATGTCCTTTTCACCGGGTTTTATTTCTATGATCTCCAGTGCGTCGAGTGGTCCACCGAAATGAATACAGGCAAACCCTCTCTTCTGCATAGTCGCGATCTCCAGGAGAGCAAGAGCAACAGCTTTACTCCAGGTCTCACGGTCACCTGACATAGAGCCGCTATTATCTACGCAGACCACGATAGGTCCTTTACCCTGATTCTCAGTGCCTTTCAGTTCATATTGCATCAATTTGCCTTCCACGAACTTGCGTTTAAACTCTGCTTTCAAGATCGGGTGGTGAAGCTGGACTAACTCGATCGGCAGCACTCGTGAGAGATCGTTTCCGATGCCTACATTGTGAATCTCATCCCTTGATTGATTTAGTTTTGTTTTTTGTTTATGAACAGCCAGCCGCCGCATCCTTCCAATGACTTGTGCCATGAGCTTGAACTTCTTTGTTTGTAACCTTTTCGCAAGCTCAAGTTTCTGTTGAATAGGCATCTTCTGGAGCTCACCAGATCCTAAACCCCAGCCATCCATTGCCTCCGATATATCCTTTGCATCCTTTAGAGCTGATTCGGTCGCAGCCCTGACGCTACCCCTTATCTTATTGGCACCTGCTTCGCAGGATTGTTCTAGCTTAGCTTCCGCTAGCTGAAGCTGTGTCCTGTAAAGCTGTGCACTTTTCAAAGACTCATCAGCCTTCTTCTGGAAATCCTGGTTACCAGACCTGTCCGCGATGTCTTGATATGTCCGAGCGGCATCAATGGCTCTCTGGAGCCCCTGTTGAATAAGATCCGCAGTATTCGCCTGCTCTGCCTGCTCCTTCAGTTCCTCTTTAAGGGTCTTAGCCATCTCCCCGGCCAGAGCAACCGTGGCCAGCGCCGAATGCATCTCATCAAGTCTTGTATGGACTCTCAGCTCCCTGTACTGCTGCATCTGAGTCATCTTATCCACAATAGTCACATTGAACCTGTGGCTCGGTGCTATTTCTTCGAACTTCCTGAACTCAGGGCTGAACTTAAACAGTGAACTCCATATATCCTGTGTCAGGGGTGGAAATGTCTTTAGGCTTTCAGTTCCTTCCTTTTCCACCTTCTGGAGGTTCCCGCTCTGTTCCCTTAACTCAGTGAACATCCTGGTATCCATGGAATCAGAGCGAACGACCTGGCGCTCTTCTTTAGGAAGTAATGTATCCAATATACTCATTCTACCCCTCACATTCTGGGGTAATATTAACAAAGTACAAACTGCACCCCCGGGTATTGCATGATGTTGTACCATCGCCATCATTTGTAAGCGGCTCAAAGCACTCCCTGCAAATGCGTCCCATACACACGGCAGCGTCTTTTCTTAGACTCTCCATGATAAGTGCACACTGCATTATCGTCGGGAACCTTCCACCCTCTTCGGGATGATCACGCGCCTGTGATATCTGGATCTCAATCTCCTGACAGAGAACCTGATAGACTAATACTGGGTCTTCAGGATCCCGACACTTCTCGCACACCAGATCAAATAAGTCTGGCGGAAGGTTGAACAGATTCTTAGCGTCGGTCATTTTGTTATTCCCGTGATAACATTATAAATCTCATCCGAGTATGCCTTGACTTTAGCTCGTGCATCATCCAGGACTTTTGCAGTATCGGGTGTAGATGCAAGCTTCCCCAGGTCCTCCTGAACCCTCCTCAACTTGACGGTTGCTTCAAACCCTATCTTGTTCCCGGCTTCTTTATCTTTCTGAGCATTAGGATCCATTGCCTGGTGGTACACTTCTTTTGCAACATCCAGAAGTTCCTGGATCTTTGATAGAACAGGATTCACCGTAGTCAGTACCAGCTTCTGCACCATCTTATACTCAGACGGCTGGCTCCACAGCACATGCTGAAGTATTGCAAGATCATCTGGTGCAGCCTTAGCTCTGCCACCAAGGTATGCATTTGCCTTGATCAGCGATAGTGCCTGTTTATACCTTCTATCTGAAGCGATGATATTCTCTTTCTTCAGAACTTCTCTCAGGTTAACGAGTGCAATATAAACCTCATCCGGAAGCGCTACCTTCTCAGTCTCAGTCTGCATCGCCGTTAATTCCTGAAGCGTGATCACTGTATTCGACAGCGATGGCTGTGATGCGAGCATATTCACGAAGTTCTGAGGACTTGCGATGTATTGTGTCATGAACCTCAGGAGGAACCTGTCATGCAGAGCAGACAATTCCCCACTCTCTGGCAGTTCATTCGATGCGCCGAACAGACTTAGGAGCGGCACCTTCACTGGCGCACCGTTATTATCGAACTTACGCTCATTCACAATCCGAAGCATTGTGTTTAGTATGCTGCTTGAACCTTTCCAGACCTCATCGATAAACACAATATGCGCCTCAGGCAACTTCCCTGTTATAATCCTGGTATACTTGTCCTGCTCCAGCGCCTTCAGACTAATTGGTCCGAAAAGCTCTTCTGGTGTTGAAAATTTTGTCAGAAGCCAGCTGAAATAATTGCCCCCTAAACGTGCGCATAGATCCTCAACAAGCTGACTCTTTGCTGTTCCAGGCGGACCGAGCAATAATACATGCTGTCTTGCAAGCAGCGCCACGATCGATCCGTGTACTTCTTCATCTCTTTCAAAATATGCTTTTCTTAACTCAGCTTCTATCTGAAGCAACTTATGTAATGTCATTTTGTTATACCTCTCTACATTCAGTTTCTAATCCACAGCCAAGCTGGCATTTATTAGTTCCATCTTCTTGCGGATCGGCGAACGCTCCACACTTTGGGCACCTTATCTCATCCTTTTCGAAACCCTTCTCGCATTCGAAACACAGGTACCCGCCTTTTGGGTATTTTGCGCCATTATCTCGTCTGACTTCTTCA
>JBAQLI010000054.1:0-57228 GCA_049301735.1 Candidatus Methanoperedens sp. | reverse complement strand
TAATCGTTGCTGATGTCTTGGCTTTTGTTTTTAGAGACACAAACAAGAATGGAAGCCAAGAACATCAATTTTTCTGATGAAAAATAAGCCGCATGTTTGGGGTATACGTTTATACTTTCCTATTCGTAAATAAAACAACCAATAATCCAGTTAATATAGTTACTGCAAAAGTAAAATCTTCAAAATTACGTGATTTTTCACTTTTTTCTGCCATGTTAAAATTGATAAGATAGTATAAATATTCACTTTATTCTGGATTTGTTAAGATTATTTATATTATTTTTTGACCCATTTACAATAATAACTTGTTTAACATTTTCTTTTTTAGAATGTCTTTTTTGTTTTTCCATATTATTGCCATAGTTTTTCAATATTTCTGATGCAATTTCTCCAATAGAATCAGGTTTCCAAAAACTCCCTGCTCCCAATGCACCGAAAACTGCTCCAAAGACAAATATTACTTGCCCAGATATAACATTAAAACCAGTATTAACTGCCAAAATTATAAAAATTGCAGAAGCTAAAATACAAACAAATCCAGCGATGTAGCCCTCTTTTTTCGACTTTTCCATAGACACAAATATGGTTATTCAAATATATAACATTTGTTATGTATTATAATGAAGAAAAGACTTCAATGGTCTTTAAGAATAAAGCCTTAAAAATAGGACTGAATAACTTTACCACTGTACTTAAACCCTTAGATTTTCAATCACTACCAGTCATCCGACAAGTAGAATCGATGCTCTAACAAATCCTTTTTTACTGCTCTATATTAATAAAATCTATCTTATAATGCTCTCTTCTAAACAAGTCTAAAAAAATCGCTATCTAAAGACTGTATTTTATCAACAAGCTGTCCTCTTCTTTGTGCGTTGTGTTGTGGAGTACTAAGAGCCTATCCGAAAAATCAATCAATATTACATTTCCGAATGAACCACAGAGGTCACAGAGAACACAGAGACATGTTTAAAAATCTCTGCGCTCTCTGTGTTCTTTGTGGTTTCAACTTTTTGGATAGGTTCTAAAGGTTCTAAACCCCAACTGCCCATTCTTACAACACCACCGAATAATGTTCATGGTTATTAAGCTTAAATGATTTTCCCCAAGCTTTACCCTACACGTACACGTAATCCTCTCGCAGTGTTAGTAATTCTTAAATATCTACCTGCGTATTTGTATTAAAACTGAATATATGGTATGACAGGGAATGAGGCAAATGCATCACAATAAACATAATTACTGGGAAGGAAAAAACATCTCACCGATTGCTCTTGATGAAAAAATGACGATAACGCAGCTTGTTGATGACGTATTCGACGGCATGGGATATAATGCAAAACGATTGGCAGAAGCGTGTCACCTTTTCAAGTCCATGCTGGATGAGAACTCAACTGTATGCTTAACACTTGCGGGTGCAATGACTCCAGTCGGAATGGGCGGGGGTATTATTAAAATGATGGAGAAAGGATTTGTGGACTGGATCGTCACAACAGGCGCAAACACTTATCATGATCTTCATTTTGCATATAAACTTCCTGTGCACCAGGGAGATTATTGCGCTGACGATAATGATCTTGCCGAGCATGATGTTGTGCGCATCTATGATGTTTATATTGATATGCAAAGAACTCTTATCGCCCAGGATAAGATCATCCAAACGCTTACAAGTAAAGCTGTTGAAGATAATAAGTTCCCTGAAAAATTTTCAACTGCATATTATTATAAAACACTTGGCGAAGGCGTATGGGAGACTGCAAAGAACCCGGAGAGATCATTTATCGCGTCTGCTTCAAAAAATAAAGTTCCTGTTTTCGTTCCTGGTTTCGCTGATTCATCTGTAGGCATGGGAACCAGCTACTTACCTATCCTTGCAAATGAAAAATCCGGTTCATTTGATCTGGATCCAAAGGATTTCGTAGATCCGAGCCCCACAATGGATGTCCTTGAAAGTGCTGCTATCGTGCATGACAGCATGATACATGATATTCCCCGTGGAGTTCTTGAAGTGGGAGGCGGCGTTCCAAAGAATTTCCTGCAGCAGACAGGCCCAATGATATCCCAGATCATAGGGATGGAATGCCCAGGCGAGAATTATGTCATCCAGGTAACGGTTGACCGCCCGGACACAGGCGGGCTTTCAGGAGCCACCATAAATGAAGGCAAATCATGGGGTAAAATACCGAAGGCTGGAGAAGGAAATGTGATCCCCTATCTTGATGCAACTGTGGGTATCCCCATAATCTTTGCGTATGCTCTTGAAAACTGCAAACCCAGAAAACACAAGAAGCTGGGTGAGAGGCTGCCTGAGATAACCAGGGAATTGATAAAAGCGGCAAGGCTGAATGTTTAACTTTTTATTATCATCGGCCACAAACGCCCTGATCTGTCATGCAATTCGATCGGTACATCAAAAGTCTCACTGAGGACTGCATTTGTAAGAACATCTTCTCTTTTACCTTTTGCTATTACCCTGCCATTTCGCAAAGTCAGCGCATGGGTAATTGAGGGAATGATCTCCTCGATATGATGTGTAATATAAATTAAAGTCGGGCCATTGCGTTCAGTGCACATTTCCTGTACAGCATCCAGTAACTCTTCCCTCGCCTTAAGGTCAAGTCCTGCACAGGGCTCATCAAGGACAAGTAATTCCGGTTCTGGCATCAGCGCCCTTGCAAGAAGGGTTTTTTGCTTCTCACCGTCCGAAAGTGTATTGAATCTGCGGCCTGCCATATCAGACATTCCCATTGAATCAAGTAAATAAGCCGCATGTTCATGATCTTTTGGATCTGGTTTTTCATACAGGCCAATACTTGAAAATCTACCTGAAAGTACAATATCTCTTACCGTTTCCAGTTATGGATCATATCCCGTATCTCGGAACTGCATTCTCCTATCTTTAAGCGGAGTTCCCGCAGATCAGTAGAACCAAATTTTTTACCCAGAACCCAGGCTTTTCCTTCCGATGGCTGGTGATAACCATTGATTATACTTATAAGGCTTGTTTTACCCGAACCGTTTTGTCCGATTATCACCCAGTGCTGTCCTGGCTCTATACGCAATGATATATTTTGCAGGATCGCTTTGCCATTTCTAATGAACGATATGTGATCCAGGTTGACAATTGGATATAAGGGCATAATGGTTTCATCATCCTTTTTACATGACTATAATTATATGCTTCGATATATTTGATCTAATTAGTTATCAACTTTATTACCAAAGCATTTATATCATCATAATGATTATGTGCATCTACATTTACATAGTACTGATTTTTAAAAAAACGTATGTGGAAGGATAAAAAATGCTAGAGACACTTGAGGAAAGAGTAAAATTGTTAAGAACAGGTTTTACACAAAAACAAATAGAGGAACTGTATATTGAAGGAAATAATTTCAAACTTGTTAATACGCCTGTATTTTTTGAGTTAATTGAAATTAATGATACACAAAATAAGAAGATGTGCGTGAATTACGTAGAAGCAGTTGAATACGCCCAATCGATATGTTCTGAGGTGGTAAATCTTTGTGATATTTCTAATTATATAACATATGCAAAAACACTGCCATAAGTTGAATGATTTTCCGGATAATAAAAGAGTAAAACCATTTAAAGCAGTAATAATAATCTAGAGACTAATGGTCAAAGTCGATAAATTCATTCATGATAGCATTGAAAAAATTAGAAAAGATATTAAAGGCCGGGCAATAATCGCCCTTTCCGGGGGAGTTGACAGCTCCGTCTGTGCCGTACTGGCTCACAGGGCAATAGGAGATATGCTAACACCCATTTATATCGATACGGGCCTTATGCGAAAGGGTGAAACTGAAAGAATTAAGACAATATTTTCCGATATGAACCTTAAGGTCGTGGATGGAAAAGTAAATTTCCTCACAGCGCTAAAAGGACAAACCGATCCTGAGAAAAAAAGAAAAGCAGTGGGTGAGGCGTTTATCAGGGAATTTGAAAAGGATGCCAGGAAACTCGGAGCACGATATCTTATCCAGGGAACAATTTATCCGGACAGGATAGAGTCCGAAGGCGGGATAAAGAGTCACCATAATGTTGGCGGCCTGCCATCTGTTATCGATTTTGAAGGTATTGTTGAACCAATAGCAGACCTTTACAAAGATGAAGTGAGGGAGGTTGCAAGAGCGCTTGGCCTTCCGAAAGAGATCTCAGACAGGATGCCATTCCCCGGACCTGGCCTTTCGGTCAGGATAATAGGAGAAGTGACCGAGGAAAAGCTGGATGTGGTAAGGGAAGCAAATGCAATAGTTGAAGAAGAACTTGTGGAGCAATTCGCACCCTGGCAGACATTTGCGGCGCTTATTGAAAAAGGGACTGGTGTAAAAGGAGATGTCAGGGTCCATGGATGGATAATCGCAGTGCGTGCTGTAAGTTCAAGGGATGGGATGACGGCAGAGTCTATGGAATTGCCCTGGAGTGTCCTTCGAAAGATCGAGTCCAGGATCACAAGCCAGATACCAAATGTTTCAAGGGTTCTTTATGACCTGACACCGAAACCTCCGGCGACTATCGAGTTTGAGTAAAGCAATGTCTCTCACAAAAGTTATCCGCGATATCCGCGCAAAGCAAAAGATCAAATTCAATCCACCTGACAGGCCAACTGCTGTATGGACAGGGAAAGACCTGCTTGATGGAAAGCCTATAACCGCGTTAACTATTATTTTCCAGACATCAGGCTGCCGCTGGAACAACTGCACCATGTGCGGGTATGTTTATGACAGCGCGCGCTCACCCCCCTCGCATGATGACCTGATGAAACAATTCGAGCATGCAATGTCGCGCTGCAAGGACGAAGAATTCATTGTCAAGATATTCACTTCAGGCAGTTTTCTTGATGATAGCGAGATCGGGTCTTCGACACGCATAGAGATGCTCTCACGGTTAAGAGAAAATGACAGGGTAAAAAAAGTGATAGCAGAGACAAGACCTGAATACGTGACTGATGAAAAATTATCCGAGGCAAGTGCAGCCCTTGGAAAGAAGTTTGAGGTGGCAATAGGTCTTGAAACCAGTAATGACGTTATACGAAAGGACTGCATCAATAAAGGTTTTTCATTTTCTGATTTTACAAGGGCAAGCGAGGTTGCAAAAAAGAATGATGTAACCGTAAAAGCATATCTTATGCAAAAACCGCCCTTTCTTTCAGAAGGAATTGCCATGAATGACATGATCAATTCTATTAATGATGCGGCGCCCTTTGCCCGGACAATATCCATGAACCTGTGCAATGTCCAGAAAGGAACACTTGTGGATGAAATGTTCGAGCGCGGTGATTACAGGCCGCCATGGTTATGGAGCGCTGTTGAAGCGCTCAGGGTCGGAAAGGAATTGGCTCCTGGAACTGTCATAATGTCAGACCCGGTAGGCGCAGGTTCAATGCGCGGCCCCCATAATTGCGGGAAATGCGATGATGATGTGGCTGAAGCCATTCGTATTTTTTCGCTGACCCAGGATACTGCGGTTTTTAAGAATCTTGATTGTGATTGCAAAGAGTTATGGAAAAAAGTTGTTGAGCTTGAGGATTTCACATTCGGGGCACCACTTGTGAAATAGGTTGTATCATTTTTTATTGAGTAACGATTTTACGATTTAAATCTTTACACAAAATCATCCATAAGCCCGCTTATATCGATATTATCGATAGGTTGCTTCACAAGCGGTGTATCCTTTATCTGTGGCAGTTCATCCTCGTATGTTGGCGACAGAACTTCATAAAATATCCCGATAGGTATATGCTCACCCCATTCCTGTGACTTCGTAAAAGCCTTGATCTTATCTGTCGTATCATGTCCGGCAGCCTGAAGATCATAGACCCTCTGCTTGTACCAGTCGTAAGTATTGACATAGTTAAAGCTTACACAGGGCTGGAATACATCCACAAAAGACAGACCCCTGTGCTTGACAGCAGCCACGATGGTTTTCTGGAGATGTTTGACATCACCTGTAAAACTTCGCGCAACAAAAGTCGCTCCGGAGGATATGGCAAGAGCTATTGGATTAACAGGCACTTCAATCGCGCCTGCAGGTGTAGATTTCGTTCTCACTCCCTTTTGACTTGTTGGTGAGGTCTGTCCTGTGGTAAGGCCATATATCATATTGTTATGGACAATATAGGTCATATCGATATTCCTTCGCATTGTATGGATAAAATGACACATACCAATCCCGTATCCATCGCCATCTCCTCCCACTGTGAACACTGTCAATCCGTTGTTTGCAAGCTTCACAGCTGTTGCCACGGGCAATGACCGTCCATGTATCCCGTGAAGGCCATATGTTCGTATCCAGTGAGGCAATTTTCCCGAGCAGCCTATACCAGAGATCATTGCTATATTTTCTGGCTCAATATTTAGTTCAAGAATAGCCCCTTTTAGCGCAATTAATATCCCAAAATTACCGCATCCTGGACACCAGTTGGGCCTATCAATAACGTTCAGGTCAGTCATTTTAACCATGTGTTACCACCTCTTTTACTGCAGTAAATATTTCTTCAGGATAAAAAGGTCGCCCGTCATATTTCAGGATACTTTTATCCACATCTTTACCCGTTTTCTCTCTGATAATATCAGCAAGTTGTCCAGAGAAATTGTTTTCCACTACCGCTGTCTTTTTTGCCGATCCTAAAACCTTTGCAACCTTTTCAGACGGGAACGGATTCAAATATACTATCTGGAGGTAATTCACTTTCACACCTTCCTTTTCAAGTAAGATCATAGCCTCTTTTATCGGGCCTTTTGTAGAACCTGTTGCAATTATCGTGATATCTGCATCCTGTGATCCGACCAATTCGGGTTGTTTTAGTTCTTTTGCAAGAGCATCCATTTTTCGTGCTCTTTTTTGCATCATTTTTATCCTGACATCGATGTCTTCGCTGATGTTTCCTTCTTCATCGTGTTCATCGCTTGCAGCTGTGTATATTCCCTTTTTCATACCAGGAATTGTTCTCGGGGAAATACCATTTTCCGTATATTTATACCTCTTAAAAAAAGTGGTGTCTGGAGATGCTGCCAGATCAGTTGGGTCGGCATAACTTCCGCGGTCGATAGTTACTTTTTTTGTATCAAACTTATCTGTTGACTTGTGGCTTTCTGCAAGGTTCTTATCGCTTAAAACAATTACCGGGGTCTGGTATTTTTCTGCAATGTTGAATGCAACTTGCGTCAAATAGAAACTTTCCTCGACATCCCCGGGAACAAGTACGGGGCGTGGGAAATCACCCTGTGAAGCATTCAGCGCGAATTTCAGATCGCCCTGCTCAGACCATGTGGGCATTCCCGTGCTTGGTCCGGGGCGCATTGAAAGGATTATTACTATTGGAACTTCAAGCATTCCGGCAAGCCCGTATCCTTCGGTCATGAGACAGAAACCCCCGCCTGATGTGCCACACATTGCCCTTACACCGGTAAAGCCAGCACCTATTGCCATGTTAATTGCCGATATTTCATCTTCTGTATGCTTGACAACGATATTGAACCTTCGTTCCTGAGCTGCCATGAAATGCAAAATAGAAGATGCAGGAGTCATAGGATATGCAGCGTAGAACTTGCATCCGGCATTTATAGCGCCCATGCATATTGCATCATTGCCCGTAAGGATCATACGCCCCGGTTTTCCTGTCTTTTCAAGCTTGTATTCAAAATCGTTCTTGAAATTATTCTTGATAAAATCATAACCCGCTCTTGCTGCTCTTGTATTTTCATCGATTATCTTATCACCTTTTCTTTTGAAGTTCTCCCTGATAACTTCCCCAACAACTCCAAAATCATAATCTATAAGCGCTATAGATGCCCCGAGAGCAACATTATTTTTCATTATCCCCTGTACCCCGATCTCCTTGATTATATTATTAAACGGGATTGGATAAAGCCTGATATTGTCCCTTATTTCCTTCGGATCAATGACTTCAGAGCTGTCATAAATGATTCCCGCACCGTTTACAAGTTCATCCTTATGCAATAATATCGTTTCTTTATTCAGAGCAATTAGTATATTTACTCCTTTTACCTGGGAAAATATCTCCCGGTCTTCGACTCTCACCTGCAAGTTATTATGTCCACCCTTTATAAGTGAAGGATATTCACTGATATCATATACATAAAGACCGCTGCGGGAACATGATTGTGAAAATATCATACCTGTAGCCATAATTCCTTCTCCTGCTTTTCCGCCTATTTTCCATGTTAATCTGTTTATTGCCATAGTATCACTTCACCAAATTTCGATTATTAAAGATACATATAAAATTATTTTCGAATAAATCATACTACCGACTCCACATAAAAAATGTATTCGATAAGTAATATAGTTTGCTTTTATTGGTTTTTCCAGAAATATGCCCCACTTCCTAAAACATTCAAAACATTCACTTCCAGATCTTTCCGTTATAACTATTTGTCACCGGGCACCCCATGCAGCGGTTCGATATATGATGGTTACAGTCTTTGCAGTTGCATCCGTTACCGCATGGAGGTGTGTCGCTGAACTCAAAATTCATTTTTATTGGCATTACAAAGTCTTTCATCGTTGCTATAACGATACTGACCTCAGCAGCCCTGACCAGAGGATTGCTCCTGAGGTGCCCGTCAACTATCGCTTCCAGGGTGGCGATGTCCTCGCCAACGAAGAAAAGACATAAGTTGTGTTTTCCTGAAACGATAAGGCCGTTTAAGAAATATGGGCAATCCTTAAAAATATCAAGAACAGACGAAGTGTTATTTGCTATTACATCAACTTTTGCCATATACAGGTTCACTTCTTTCAAGTTCATTCCCACAACATGTGAGAGAGCGCCCTTTTGTTTTAATTTGTGAATCCTTGCACTAATGGAGGGCTGGGATATCTTGAGTTTTTCTGCCATTTCGCTCTGGGACATTTCAGGATATTTTTCAAGAAGAGATAATATTTCCCGGTCTCTTTTGTCAAGGTCAAGGAATTCTTTCATTAATTCTCATATTTACATAGAATATTATATAGTTTTCTATTGTTTATTACAAAATACTTCTATATTCTTATTATTTATAACCAAAATCCTTATAAGTTATAAAATCGTTTATTACATGATAATATATGAATAGAGATATTGTTTTTATAGATGAGGAAAAATGTAACGGCTGTGGTATGTGTATTCCCAATTGTGCTGAAGGAGCAATAAAACTGATCAATGGAAAAGCAAAACTGGTCGATGACAGGTTTTGCGATGGTCTCGGTGCTTGCCTGGGACACTGCCCCCAGGGTGCGATCACTATAACAAAAAGGAACGCACCTGAATTTGATGAAGAAGCAGTAAAAAAACACCTTTTGGCCGAACCCGGGATCGTTGAGAAAAAAACTGAAAAGAATATCCCATGCGGCTGTCCGGGAAGTATGGCAATGGATTTGAGAAGCGAGAAAAAGGATCCTGTAGCCCAGGGACGGCAAAATGCAGAACTGAGACAGTGGCCTGTGCAGCTTATGCTTGTTTCACCCGATGCATCGTATTTTAAGGACTCTGACCTGCTCGTGGCTGCTGACTGCGTACCTTTCGCATATCCCAATTTCCATTCAGACTTCCTCAAAGGAAAATCGTTAATAATCGGATGTCCGAAGCTTGATGATGCACAGTATTATGTAGAAAAGCTGACAGAGCTTATCAAGAAAAACAATATTAAAAGTGTTACGCTTGTTAATATGGAAGTTCCCTGCTGTTTCGGGCTCCAGCGAATTGTTGAGGAAGCTGTAACTAAGTCAGGGAAGATCCTGCCCATCAGACAGACAGTGATAACGATACGGGGAGAAAAGCAATAAAAGTGTTCATAAAAATTGTTGCCTGTGTCACCATATATATACTACCATCACCAAGTCAGGAACCATGCCCCATTATCTTGGCGAACTCCTGCTATACTGGTGTCCTTCCTGCAATCTTCCGGTACTCGGAAAAACCTGCGCTTGCGGCCTGTCCACAAAAAAAATTGAAATAACACCCCCGGGTGACATTAGGCCAGCTTTTCCATACGATATAGATCTCATCAACAGCACAACAGAGAAACAATTCGGCATCAAGCTCATCCCTGAAGGCCATCTTGTAGTCCTGAACAAGGCCCCTTATGAAGACAGGATGGATGAAGTGATTTTTGACGGCGCGATCATGGGTTCTATCCGATTCGAACTTGAAAAAATGGATTGGGTATTCATTCCAAGGCTTGAGGGAGCAAGGCGTCTTGTGAATGGGACAAAATGCATAGTTATCGATAAAGGCGCTGTTAATTTTATTATGAAAGGTGCATCTGTGCTTGCACCCGGTGTTAACGAGGCCAATCCCGGTATTGTGGAGGAAGATGAGGTAATTATCCTGACGCCTGAACATGAAGTGATAGCTACCGGCAGGGCAAGGATGAGCGCCCAAAGGATGCTCACTCATGAAAAGGGCATGGCCGTAAAAACACGATGGCACGATAAACCACATGCTCCGGAGCAACCCGGGGAACTGGCAAAAAACTGGGATGATGCAGTGCAGGCAAATATTCATATTCTTCGAACAAGAGAAGAAAAAGCTCATAGTTTTATAAAAAACGTTGTTGAAACCCAAAAAAGACCAGTGACGGTTTCATATTCAGGCGGAAAGGACAGTCTTGTCACTCTGTATCTTGTGCGTGATACCTTAACGGAATTTGAATTTGATATCCTGTTCGCTGATACGGGTCTGGAGTTCACTGAAACCGTAGAAAATGTCAAGCAAACAGCAAAGGAGCTTTCTTTACCGTTGAAAATCCATTCATCAGGTGATTCATTCTGGCAATCCATAGATAATTTCGGGCCTCCGACTGTGGAAGCAAGATGGTGCTGCAAAGTCTGCAAGCTCGGGGCGATCACACAGGTCATAGAACAAAACTATGAGAACGGTTGCCTCACATTTATCGGGCAGCGAAAATATGAAAGCCAGATAAGGGCCAACAGCGAGCATATCTGGAAAAACCCCTCTGTTGGAAACCAGATCGGTGCCACCCCGATCCAGAACTGGACTGCGCTTCACGTATGGCTGTACCTTTTCTGGAAAAAAGCAAAATACAATCCATTGTATGAAGAGGGATTTGACAGGATCGGATGCTGGCTTTGCCCTTCGGCAAGCATGGCTGATTTCTCAAGATTGTCCCAGATCCATCCTGAATTAAGTGAAAAGCTTGAAAAATACCTGAAAGAGTATGCTTCCCGTAACGGATTATCCGATGAATGGGTAAAATACGGCTTCTGGCGATGGCAGGCACTCCCTAAATCAATAGGTATGATCGCAGAAAAGTTGAGGATAAACATTATCCCGACGAGTGAAAAGAAACCCGCCCAATTCACATTGACTGTTGGATATCGCCCATGCAAAGCAGGAGGCATTACGGCAGAAGGTAGTTTCGGGACTCCTTTGAATCTTTCACTTATTGAAGAATCAGGTTTCATGACCCTGATAGGTGAAACAAATTCAATTGACGGCGTGATACTTGTTTCGCAAAATGAGAATAATGTTCATGTATATGCAAGCGGGACAGTGGTTGCAAGAGGTGGGAATGAGGATGAGGCCAGGGAATTAATACAACTTGCAGAAAAAACAATAAGGCGGGCAGTATTATGCACCGGATGCGGTGTATGTGTGGGCAAGTGTGCGGCGCGGGCGGTAAGCGTCAATGGGACTGCAAGAATAAGTGAGAAGTGCACCCGTTGCGGGAAATGCACATGGTCATGTCCTGTGGTGAAGTTCGGATAATATTTGCAGTTATTTTATTCAAGATCCATCAAGCAGCGTCAATGACCTTATCCATTCCCCTTTAGGTTCCCTCGTTGTCCCCACGATAAGCCGTTTCATATTTCCCACTATCTCAACCATGCCGCATGCTTCAATTCGCTCGCCCACTAACGCTTGCCCTGCATAGGTATGTGTGTATGAAAGCACATAACTTATTTCAGGATGGTCAATTTTATAGATCGCAGGGCTGTCAAATGCAAAGTCAGCGTTTGTGACTGTCGCTTCAATGGTCTTATTGCCAACATCGGTTCCGCGTAAACATGGCGCTATATCCTTCCAATCACGAACATAAAGCAGGTCAAAATACGTTCCTCCCACCATTCCCCTGTTACCTTTCCTGATTTCATGAAGCAGGAATTCATCAAACGAGATATCAGGCATGCGTTTCTTATAAATATCCTGCCACATATCATCACTGATTTCTGTGATAGGGTTTTTCTTTTGTTTTTCCCGCCGGATAATATCACGCGCAGTGAACCATGAGCTTCCATAAACGATGAAATCAATGTCCGATGATCCTATTTCAAGACCGGGAAGAAGAGACCCGGTAACACCCATATTTTCAAGAGGCACATGTTTTTCAAGCGATTTTACAATTGCCTTTACCTTTTCGTTTTTCGCTGTTATCTGCGGCAGTCTTTTGTCAGGTGCAAGTATCTCTTTGACCGAATCCCATGGCACGATATGCACATCGCTCACCCATTCGGGCCGGGCTTTCCTCATGAATATGAATGCATCATCAAAATCCATTTTACGATATTTTTTCCCAGTTCCCCTTGTGCCCTGTGGGTCCGGAACATATCTCAGGATGGAGCGAATGCCCCCCTCATGGCAATAATCTGCGACTGCAAATATCCAGTCGTCTTTTGTTACGATGAAATCACGGAGTCGTGTACGGAGCATCGGTGACTTTAGGGGATCAGGATTATATAAAGAATATCATTTGTCGCAACTGCATTTTATTTTATTTTTTTGGGCAAAGTCTTATATATTCTAAAGACAGTTAAAACTAAGATTACAGGCTGTTCTAGCAGCAGCATTTACAGCAGTGAAAGGTTAAATCTATTTTCTGCAGTTATGTTTGCCCTAGCAGACGGTAATCTAATGTAAGGATGTGTAAAACTTGAGTGAATATCAGGAAAAAGTTGCTCCGGTAAAAGTCGGAGAAAGCTATGATGTATCGATTGATGATATTGCAAAAGAGGGTGACGGAATTGCCAGAGTAGAGGGCTTCGTCATCTTCGTACCGCAGACAAAAGTCGGCGATAAAGTAAAGATAACAGTCAATAAAGTAATGCGCAAATTCGCGATCGCAGAAAAAGCAGCAGAATAATTTTTATTCTGCTTTTACTTTTAATTATAATTTTTTGTTAGTTTTTGAGGCATTTTTTCTTATATCATTAAAAAAGTTCATAAGTGAATACTTGACGCGTTCAGGTTCCACATCTATGATCTCAGCTCTTTCTTCTTCAGGGAAGAATTTGAAAACCGAATATTTTCCATAACGCTTAGCGGATGTGGACGTATAACGCCCGTCAAGTAGCACACGCGCCCCATAATCGCCGGGTGAGCGAACCACACGCCCCAGCGCCTGCCTTACCTTTCTTATGGTCGGGATCTCGATGGCATATTCCCAGCCGTGCCCGAATTCAGCGTCATACGCGGATTCGACGGCGCGTGTCCTGTCATTCAATGCAGGATACCCAACACCCACGATGACCACTGTCCTTCCCCGGTCATTCTTATAATCAACGCCTTCTGTGAGCGTTCCCCACATATAGGATATTAGCACGGCTTTCTTCCCCGATTCACCCAGCCTGAAAAATTCCTCCCTGATTTGCTGCGCCGAAACTCCTATCTCATCAAGGAATACAGGATTATCGCATTTTATTCGGTTCTTATACTGGGTCGCTTCATAAAAGCTCGGGAAAAATATTATCACGTTCCCGTCAGATTGTTCAATTATATCAGTAAGGACTTTTGTGATCACTTCTTTTGTCTGCGGGCTGTCCCTGTCCTTTGAAAATAAAGCAGGAACAGATACTGCTATTGTAAGGCGCTTTTCTTTCGGGAAAGTCAGGCCGTAAGATAATTCACACGTAGGCCGTGAGATTCCAAGCGTTGCTCTAATTGTCTCAAAAGGAGCAAGTGTTGCTGACATAAGGATAGCCGAATGCACTGAATTAAATAATGGCTCTGTGACATTTTTAGGAATGCAGGTGAATAATTCAAGTCTTCCTGATATTTCGGAATTCTGGCGCTTTACATTCAGGATCGGATAATAGCTTTTATCTTTTGAGAATTTAACGTAATTTGAAAGGAAGATTGCTGTGATCAGGCTGCTGCATGTTTTTTTGATCATGCTTTTCCCTTCATTGAATTGTTTTTCATAAAATGCATCAATAGTCAGTCCGAAACTCCTCAAACGTTCGATAATCTCATCGAGCTTCTTAATTCCTGCCTTCTCAAAAGCCAGCATTAGTTTCTCACGGAACATATCAGTACGCTCCTGCGGATCTGCGATCCTTAAATCATACCAGTCCTTGCCTATTCTTTCACGTTCCCCGAACTTTTTATCAAGAATGATATTATATGTTGATCGTATTGTATCAAGGAGAACCTGAAGCAAGATTTGAACATCCTCTGAAGCCGAAGCTGCTTCGTTCCCTTCTACCTCATCAAGCGCCCTTTTTAAGGTAAATTCAGTGAGAGTCATGGATGAATGGGAGCGTGCAGCAGATTCAATATTGTGCGCTTCATCGAAAATGGTGATAACATCACCAAGGCTTTTATCCAGCCATCCAAGAACATTAGTGCGGATATCCTCATTAAGAAAATGATGGTAATTGCATATCAAAAGGTCGGCTTCTTTCATGTAGCGTTTTAGCAGTTCATACCCGCACGCATCATTTGATAAAGCCCAGTCTGCCACCTCTTCAGGCGTGCGCACACCACCGAATAGCCACCCGCGGAAATCATCGGTGTCACTTTTAAGTAATTTATGAAGATAGTCACATGAGTTTTTCTTTGTATCATGGAGCTGCCTTTCTTCCTTATCAAATTCCTGGCTCAATTCCCTTTGAATTTGTATGAGGCTTGTATCCTTATCCCGTTTTATCTTATCCCTGATAGATTGCATTTCGTTTTTCAATTGCCCGACATCTTTTTCCTGCTCCATTAATTTATAGGTATTATCCCTTAGCAAACTGCATGTGTCATAATCCATATCCGGCTTTGGGCACATCAGCATTTTACCCTTAAGCACAACAACTTTTAATTCGGGCTGTTTTTTTTTTATTTCCCTTGCCTCCTCAATGAATTGCGCCATCTGCTGGTGGACATTCGTGGCAATAACTACTGTTTTTTTCTCAGTTTTCCCGATATGAAGAGCAGGAGCAAGAGAACTCAGGGTTTTACCAGTGCCGCAGGCCCCTTCGAATAAAACCACCTGTTTTTTTATCAAAGCATCATGAATGGCCTGCATCGCTTCCAGTTGGTTCGGATAGCATGATTTTTTGGGAAAATAGCGAAGATAGTCCTGTTTCATCGGCGACCATAGGATTCGATATAATATAAACAGTACGATTGTCAGGAGTGATCCTGAAATTTGTTTATGATCATAACAAAAAACCTAGTAGCACGAAAATAGTCTTTAGTTAGCACCAGCATTTATATCAGTACCACTACGAATTAGGTAATATAAAGATGGATACGATTACAAATAAGGGGGAAAAAATGAACTCAATGGCTGTAGTCAGGGCAGATGACGCCTCAAAAGTGAAAATAGCACTATACGACCTTGTCAGGTATGCAAATCTGACTTTTTCAGATCAGGCAAGAAAATTGGAACCGACTTTTGCAGATAACATTCTCACGCACATAATGAAAAGTCCATTAAGAGGGTGTTGTTCGTCTGCTGCGATAGTTCCTCTTGAAGACCAGGCAAGTGTCGCAATTGGAAGACTTCGAAAAATACATCCGCCTGCGCATGTTATAATTGTAAGTCCGAGGCATGAGATATATCACGAATTAGTAAATTATGTAGATATATTGCCAGAGATAGATGTTAATTTTGAGCACAATTTCGGATTTGAAGTTGTCCGCGAAACTGCGAAAGAAACTGTAGGAGTTTGAAATAGATATTTAAATAATTTTTTAATTTTTATTCATTTTTTTGTTTAGTTAATTGCAATTTTGTTATTTTCGAATTTTATTACACTCTTTTATTTTGTATCTTAATCGAACAAAAGCATATACTTTTTAAATAAGAAAGTATTTACCAATAATAAAAAAGAGTGTATAAGATGACATTAAATGCAATACTCATAACTGGAAGAACAATTAATCAGGGTGCAACTATTGAAAATAAAACTTCTTCGGACTATCAGGAAGCAACTGCTTATTGTGAATTGAACCCAAAGGATATAGGTATCCTGGGAATAAGTCCCGGAAGCCGCGTATTGGTTAAAACAGATCATGGTGATGTGGTTGTGAAATTAAAAGAAAATATTGGAAATCCTGACGGGATGGCTTTTATCCCCATGGGTCCGTGGGCAAATGCCGTGGTCGATCCGGATACCAAGGGCTGCGGAATGCCGGGATTCAAAGGTATTCCTGCGCGGATAGAACCTACGGACAAGAAAGTATTATTAATGAAAGAACTGATAGCGAGGTACAAGTAATGACAATAATAACAGATGCACTCTGCCCTTTTTGTGGCTGCCTGTGTGATGACCTGACAATCGTTGTGGAAGATAACAAAATAACCGATGTTAAACAAGCATGCAAACTCGGCGCATCTAAAATAATGGGACATCACAGGATAAAAGCCCCCATGATGAGGAAAGACAAGAATTCCGAGTTCAGGGAAGTATCTTATGAAGAGGCAATTAACGAAGCTGCAAATATCCTTTCAAACTCAAAAAGACCTCTTTTGTACGGGTGGGCATCAACAGTATGTGAAGTCCATAAGAAAGGCATTCTTCTTGCTGAGGAACTTGGCGCAATTATTGATAATACAGCAACAGTTTGTCATGGTCCATCCACTCTTGCAGTCCATGAAAAAGGTCTTCCGTCAGCCACCCTTGGCCAGGTAAAGAACAGGGCAGACATTATTGTATTCTGGGGAAGCAATCCGGTACATGCCCATCCCAGGCACATGGGGCGATATTCTGTGTTTGCAAAAGGATTATTCTCTGAAAAAGGCAGAAAAGGGCGCAAAGTCGTTGTAGTGGATGTACGGAAAACAGATACGGCTAATATGGCCGATCAATTCGTGCAGTTAGAGCAAGGCAGTGATTACCTTGTGATCTCGGCTCTTAGGGCAATACTTTCAGGACATGCGGATGTTGTGCCGGAATCGGTTGGAGGCGTCCCGAAAGATGCGCTTTCAAAACTCGTGGATACATTAAAAACAGGAAAATTCGTCGGGATTTTCTTTGGAATGGGACTTACCCAGAGCAAATCAAGGTATAAGAACATTGATAACGCCATCTCTTTAGTAACAGACTTGAATGCATTTACAAAATGTGTTATTACGCCGATGCGAGGCCATTATAATGTTACCGGATTTGGAAATGTGTGCGCATGGGAGACAGGATTTGCAACAGCAGTGGATTTTGCACGCGGCGCTCCTTATTACAATCCCGGTGAAACAGCGGCAAACGATGTGCTCTTAAGAAAAGAAACAGATGCAGCAATGATAATAGCAGGTGATGCAGGCGCTCATTTCCCGGCCGATTCTGTCAGGCATCTTGCAAGGATTCCGGTTGTCCAGATCGATCCTTACTGGAATCCAACGACTGAAGTAGCAAATGTTGTCATTCCAGTGGCAATTTGTGGCGTAGAGGTAGAAGGTACGGCATACAGGATGGACGGCGTATCACTCAGGATGAGAAAGATGGTTGAACCCACACATCTGCCTGACACAGAGGTCCTTGAAAAGATAACAGAACGAGTGAAAGCATTGAGAGGTGAATAAAATGGAACTTCTTATAAAGAACGGTTCAGTTTATGATCCGTCTAATGGGATAAATGGTGATAAGGCCGATATCTCCATAAAAGACGGGAAAATCGTGAATGAGGTAAGCAGCAAAGCCACAGTGATAGACGCTGGCGGGAGGCTTGTAATGGCAGGCGGCGTTGATGCGCATTCGCATATCGCAGGTGCAAAAGTCAATGTTGGAAGAATAATGCGTCCTGAAGATGCGCGATCAGGGATAAAACCCAGGACAAAGATAACAAGACCTACCACAGGTTATACTGTGCCAAATGTCTATGCTATGGGATACCGCTATGCACAGATGGGTTATACAACGGTCTTTGAGGCAGCTCAGGCAATAATGAAAGCGCGCCATACCCATGAAGAACTTGAAGAAATACCCATTATAGACAAAGGCGCTCTTACGTTATTTGGGAGTAACTGGCCCACTATGGACTTTGTGCGAGAGAAGAACATGGATAAGCTCGCTGCTTATATAGCATGGGGTCTTCGTGCAAGCAGGGGATTTGGCGTTAAAGTTGTAAATCCTGGTGGCGGCGAGATGTGGGGCTTTGGCAAAAACGTTACAGGTCTTGATGATGTTGTCCCGAGTTTTGATGTAACCCCAAAAGATATAATAGTGTCACTGATGAAGGTCAATGAAATGCTGGGGCTTCCGCATTCGGTGCATCTGCACTGCAATAACCTTGGAAAGCCCGGTAATTACAAGACAACACTTGCAAGCATGGAACTTGCAAACCAGGTCAAAGCCAGCAGGGACAGGCAGGTATTACATGTTACTCACCTGTTGTTCAATTCAATGGGTGGAACGAACTGGGGCGACTTTGAATCAAAAGCCGATGAAGTAGCCAATTATCTGAACAATCACGATAATGTAACAGGTGATATGGGACAGATGATATTTGGCAGCGCAACCACCATGACTGCCGATGGTCCTGTGCAATATGCAAATGCAAAATTACTGCATGCAAAGTGGGCCAACGGTGATGTTGAACTTGAAGACGCATCAGGCGTTGTACCGTTATACTATGTCAAGCAGGTATCAGTTTATGCTATCATGTGGGCCACAGGGCTTGAACTCGGGCTGCTTACAAAAGACCCGTATAAAATGCTGTTGACCACTGACCATCCAAATGGTGGCCCGTTCGTGAATTATTCGGAGGTCATTGCCCTTCTTATGAGCAACAAGAAGCGCCAGGAAGAAATAAAGACCGTTCATGAAGCTGTTCATTCAAAAACAAGGCTTCCGGGAATTGAGCGTGAACTTGATTTCAGTGAGATCGCAATAATGACAAGGGCTGGCACT
The DNA here is from genome assembly GCA_049301735.1 of Candidatus Methanoperedens sp. Lineage (GTDB taxonomy): Archaea > Halobacteriota > Methanosarcinia > Methanosarcinales > Methanoperedenaceae > Methanoperedens. The sequence goes on along the minus strand of JBAQLI010000054.1, from coordinate 38,121 downwards.
GCAAAGGTGCTCGGACTTCTTGATACAAAAGGTCATCTTGGAGTTGGCGCAGATGCTGATGTTTCCATATACGACATCAAACCTGACCAGATCGATCCATCAGTTGAACATGCACAGATAAAGAGCGCATTTTCATCAGCTGCATATACAATAAAGGGTGGGCAGGTTGTTGTAAAGGACGGCCAGATCACAGCAACACCAATGGGAAGGACATACTGGGTGGATGCAAGGGTTCCGGAGCAGGATACCAATGAAATGATGAAAGACATTGTTAAGAAATTCAAGAACTATTACTCGATACAGCTTGCAAATTACATGGTACAGGATGAATATCTGACTCATCCGAAAGTTGTAAAAGCAGGAGCAATACCCGTGGAGGTGAGCTAAAAATGCAGACAGTTACTATTAAGCCAAAGAAAGAGATCAGGATTTCAACTGAAGTTGAGAATATCTCACCAGATAAATTCGCCGGAAAAACAGAACAAGAGATCAAATCCCTGGAAGCATGGTTTGGAAACCAAAAGACGACTATCGGGGAGCTTTTCTCAGTTAAGGTGGAAGGTTCTGCGTCGGCAGCAGATACAAAAATCGTGATGGAAGGCGATTTTTCCCGCGTTAAGAGAATCGGGGAAGGAATGACAGCAGGCCTCGTAATTATCAATGGCAACGTGGATATGCATCTTGGCTCAAAGATGAGCGGCGGGAAGATATCAGTAAAGGGAAATGTTGACTCATGGGCTGGAAGGGAAATGAAAGGCGGCGAGTTGATCGTGGAAGGGAATGCCGGATACTATCTTGGCGCCGGATATCGCGGTGAGAGCTGCGGCATGCGCGGCGGGAAAATTACTGTAATGGGAAATGCCCTTGATTTCCTTGGCGAGCATATGTGCGGCGGCGAGATCATTGTTAAGGGCAATACAGGGATTCTCCCCGGATTGAGCAACAATGGCGGCAAGATCGTGATCGAAGGCAATACCAGCCGTCCGGGAAGTGAGATGTCTAAAGGCACGATAATTGTTAACGGGACTGTTGATGAGATGATGCCTGTATTCAAACTTGAAGGTAATGAAGCAGTTGATGGAGTGACGTATAAGAAATATACAGGTGATGTTATAGTTAATGGTAAAGGTCTGCTTTACATAAAATAATCATCATCCGGTTTTATTTTTTCTTTGAGTACTGGGAAGAAATGAATTTAACAACGAACTAAGACGAACACGTACGAACTCGCGTGAGTTCGTATCAGTTCGTTCAGTTAGTTGTTTTTTTCATGTTCATTTATAAATCAAGGGTCTTCATAGCCGACTTCGCGGTTTATTTTATGAAACGCTTGCCGCAAAGGGCACATTTTTATTCACCAATAGTTATGTTAATGTGCAACACTTTATTAAGGATAAAATTGCATTCATCAGATGAATTTCAACTCGAAACGGTTATACCTTAATATTTGTATTTAAAAATCTATGTCTTCTACAATTAATAAAAGGCGTATAATTCCCAAAAGCTACGAAGTTCCTAATCCATATAATATTCCCGTTCATGACCAAGGCAATAAAAACAATTGCACGTCTCATGCTTTTTCTTTAATGATGGAATATCGTTTAAGCGAAAAGTTTAAAGAAAGAACTTTAGTTGATGTAGATGATTTATGGGAAAAGCAAAAAAAATTTGGGACTGCTACAGAAGAAGGAGATAGATCAGACGGACCTTTTATTATAGCAGAAAAATATGGAGTAAAATTTAAAACTGACAGTGGCAAAAGTGGAATTTTTTTCTTAGATGGTAGAATCATATGGATTATTTAATCGATTTCTATTGAATTTTAATATGATTTAAAATCGTTTGGAATTGATTTTGGATTAGCTTTTAGGTCTGTTGCGTTAATATCCTGTGCTGACCGAGATATAAGCTCTAAAGGTGCCCTCGTTTTCATAATCTAAAGGGATAAATTTGTCGCACATTGCATACCCACCAACACAAATTACAGTTGCCATTTCAAATACAAATGTTTATTTAGTTTAGGATTTAAATCGTTTTATTAGAGCCCCATGGAACTTAAGAAAATCGATAAGATCCTTAATAAGGAACCAAAAGAAGCAGCTGAAGAATTATTGAAAGAGGTTGAAAAAGCATACGGTGAGGTACCTTATATCCTTAATTTTATGAGGCAATCCCCAGAACTTTTAGTCACAAAGGTGCTTTATGATAATGCAATAATCCGGGAATTTAAACGGCTGGATGCAAAAACAATAGAGCTTATATCCATTGGGGTTTCAGCAGCCTTAAGATGCGATCACTGCCTTAAGATGCATATCAGGGTGGCGCAGAGGCTTGGGGTTTCAAAAGAGGAGATATTTGATGCGATATTGATCGCAGGGACATTATCCAATGCAGCAGTCCTTGCCGAAGGCACACGCGCGATTGATTCGGAAAAGCAGAATATAGCTGGAAAAGAAAAATGTGAGGTTTGCGGGATACCTGAAGAAAAAAAAGTGGAATAGATACTACATTTCGCACATGCTCGAAATAAATTTGTCATTTAAAATAATTAAGTAGCGGCGTATTAATCATAAATCGCATGGCATAAAAAAGACACATAACTTTCATAATATTTAAAATTATCAAATCGTTCATTTAATTTTTAACGATTCGTAAAGTTTAATTAGTATAAGAGAGTAATTATGATTAATTAAGCATGGGAGTGTTGCTTAATTAATTATATAACATATAGTCTCCGCAGAACGTATGATAAAAACAACTAACCGCAATGACTTACGAGTTCGTATTCGTTCGCATTAGTTCGTTGTTTAAAATTCTCAGAAGTTTGCGGAAGATTATAATGAGAAATGAGGAGTGAAAAATATGGCATATAAAGAACCCGAAGAAAAAGGAACTAAAGAATCCGAAGCAAAAAGAAACATACCAGCAAAAGGTGAAAAAGCAAAACCTGAAAAAGTAAAATCTGAAGGAGCAAAAGCTGAAGGAGCAGAAGCTGAAAGAGCAGAAGCTGAAAGAGCAGAAGATTAAGGAATAGATAACTTCAGAACAGGAGAGGAATGCCAATAGATGTAAAAAGTCTATTGTTTTCTTTCTCTTAAGAATCGAAATATGATGTTTCTTTCGTTTTCAGGTACTCATCTATCGCTTGTGTCGCAATTTTGCTTTCGCCCATATGGCTGACAATCAATAACATCAATTGATAAATCTGACGTATTGGATTTCAGGAATTAAACAATTTTCAAAGTCATCTCATCAGTTACATTGATATCAAGACAAGTAATTTTATTTTATCCACTTACTTCTTTTGACAGGATTTACAGGATCGACAGGATACGATTTATATGGTTAATCCTGTAAATGCTGTAGATCCTGTCTAAATTTTTTCCATACCGCTTCGAGAACAAGTATCATGTGCGAAATATGGGATATATCTATACTTTCGGTTTTGTCCCGATAACATTTATCGCCTGGATAAGTTCGGTGAATGCTTCTATTTCTTTTGAAATAACTTCCTCTTTTGTCATTGAAATGCTCATCTCACCATCAACCGTGAGCATATCAGGCCCTCTTCTTACTAACCTGTCTTTTCCATCCATGGTCAGTATTTTCTTGATCTCAGGATCATGAACAAATGCCCTTCCCGGGAAAAATACTGTTTCCTTTATTTGTGATAAGTCCAATGTTTTTATATCATCGATGGTAATAAGGCAGCCAATATCCTTTTTCACGGGAATGACATTTACGAGCCCTCCGAGTTTATCGAAAATCTCCCTTAATAATGGCGCTGCAACTTCGCTTGTTATGATCGTTGCTTCTTTAGTTATTCCAGGTAATTTTGATAGCGCTTCAGGTTCATTACGTATGGCAAATGGAGACCCTGTTTCAGGATCATACAGGGGAGTGCCGGTTACTCGAAAATCGAATTTGCTGTTAATGTCGTCAACTATCGATTTGAACTCAAGGATGGTGTGGGAAGTGATTCCTTCGATTACAGGGGAATTATTAAGGATCAGCCCCTGTTCATTTTCATTGGCAAACCGCATAAGTATGAGCCCTTTTGCGCCCATTTCTTCAAGATCTTTGCAGGTTTTCAGGAGGACATCTTTGTCATTTACTCCAGGAATAAGTACTGTTGCTGCATAAACATCACACTTTCCGGCAAGAATACGAAGAGCAGAAAGTGAATCTTCGGGCGTCTTATCATTCATATATTTTCGCCGTAGTTCCGGGTCTGTTGCGAAAACCGTAAAGGTAACTTCATTTACACCGTGATCTATGAAAAACAAAGCATCATCCTTATTCATGCCTTTCCCGCTTGTGTATCCAAGATGTATTGGTTTTTTATATTGTGAGAGGAATTCGATAAGAGGTTTAAGCTCAGGATAACAACTCACATCCCCTCCCCCGCTAACATTGAATTTTGTTACATTCTCATTCTTATTGAAAAAAACTGATTGTTTGACTTCCTGAGCGACCATTGGCATGGATTTAAAACTTGAATATCCTTCCTTGACACTTTTTGTGCAGTAATTGCATCCTTTCTGGAATGGCATGCAATGTTTGCAGCCAAATGCGGGGATTTCGGTTACACCTTTAAAATAGCAATATCTACAAAAACCCCGGCAGTCAAGACCGGGACGCCCTCCGATGTCAGCAAGAATTTCCATGTCATTCCGAAATGTCAGAAGGTCATTTAAACTTATTGCCCTGTACAACCACAATGATTAATAACAATAAATGACATAATAGAAGTAGATGAGCGAGATAAAGGTAACAGATATGTCTGGAAACCCTTTACAGATTGGGAATTTTGTAGAATACGTAAACACAGGGACGAAAGGTAATGTCACTGAAATTATTTCAGATGATGAAGGTACGTGGGCGCTTATCGATAAGACTGATCTTTACTATAAAACCGAAGTTCTAAGAAGAATAACAATAGTAAAAGATGAAGAACTCGGGGAGAAAATATTTTCCCGCGAGGAAATCAATGAAGTCCTGAAAAAACAGGAAGAAGCCTCCAAACTAGCTGAAATGGGTGATACAAGTTTGGAGAGCGGCGGATAAAAATATATAGACAAATCGTCTGGAATATATTGCATAAGCATGAAGCGACGCCATCATTTATTTTATAATGTTTTATCATGATCGATTCGTAAACTTTAAGTACTTTAGGGGAATTGATAGGTGTCGCAAGGGATTGTAATGGTTGTTCGATACAATAAAACACAACATGGTCGGGATGAATAGAACATAATTAACTTATTTTGGGTTCTGTTATTCTGTCCTGTTGCAGTCGCTCGTTTGTTGTATCGCTTCCAAGTGAGCAATTTCTTGGAAATAAACAAAAATTAGGAGGTAAATAAACGTGGCTGACACAATAGACCTATATAGCGACAGAGGAGCAAAACTCAAATCAGGCGTCGACATAAACGACATAAGCCCAATGAGAAATGCCGCTATCAAATCAATAGTCACCGGTATAAAGCGAACAGCAGCCGTTGACTTAGCAGGAATCGAGAAAACCTTAGCAACATCCGCAATCGGTGGCAAAGGCAGAAAGATCCCCGGCAGAGAAATGAAATTAGATATCGTAAAGAATGCAGCAGCTATCCAGAAAGCAGTTAACGAAATGGTACAGGTTGACAGCGGAGATGACACCGTTGTAAAGGCATTAAACGGTGGAAAACAGTTAATCGTCCAGGTTCCATCCGTAAGAATCGATGTTGCAGCAGAATATGTATCATCATTGACCTGCACAGCATCAGCAGTAACACAGGCATTAGTAAGTCAATTCAATATCGGTATGTTCGATGCCCCAACCGTCAAGTCCGCAGTCTGGGGACAGTACCCACAGACACTTGATATGGTAGGTGGAAACGTAAAGTCAATCGTCGATATCCCACAGAAAGATGAAGGATTTGGCTATACATTAAGAAACGTCATGGCAAACCACCTTGCAGCAACATGCAAGAAGAGTGCAATGAACACAGCAGCACTGTGCTCAATCCTTGAGAATACAGGTGTATTCGAAATGGGTGACGCAATCGGCAACCAGACAAGACACAGATTACTTGCATTCTCACACCAGGGCTTAAACGCCAACAATATGGTGTATGGAACAACAAAAGCATTAGGCAAGACCGGTACAATCGGTTCAGCTGTACATGCATGCGTTGAGAAAGCAATTGCAGATAAAGTAATCAGCGCAGATAAGAAATTCGCATCTGGCTATACAACATATAAGACCAATGATGTCGGAAAGTGGAATGCATATTGTGCAGCAGGCACACTTGTAGCAACACTCATCAACTGCGGTGCACAGAGAGCCCCACAGTCAGTATCAGCAGTATTGCTGTACTTCAACGACCTCGTTGAAAAGGAAACATCACTTCCAGGATGTGACTTTGGTAAAGTACAGGGCGCAGCAGTCGGATTCTCCTTCTTCTCACACTCCATTTATGGAGGCGGTGGACCAGGAGTCTTCAACGGCAACCACGTAGTTACCAGACACTCAAAGGGTCTCGCAGTACCATGCGTAGCAGCAGCAGTTGCTCTTGACGCAGGAGTACAGATATACAGCCCAGAGAAGACCTCAGGCTTAGTAGGAGATGTCTTCAGCTCAGTCGATGAATTCAGAGAGCCAATCAAGGCAGTAGCAGGAGCCGTATAAATTCGGAGAATTGAATGGTAAAAACTGCTTCAGTCACGGGTAAACCAATCCAGATCAAAATATTTCCGCAAAGATTATTGCAACCACAGACTGCTGAAAAGCTCTTAAATGAGATCGATCACGTCAATGGCGTAATAAGAATGCTAATCGGTGGAAAAAATCTGCCCCGGAAGGTCACATGCGGACCTGGAACCGGAACAGAGGTCAACCACCCGAATATGGAAATAATCCATGTCGGAGATTGTGCATTCGAATTGCATGTGATGGTAGGCGAGGTAATAGTCGAACTAGAGGATGAAAGCACAAAGGAAGAACTAAGAAATGCGTGCGAGCGAACGCTGCCATTTTCCTTTGAATTCAAACAGGGTTTCTTCATAAAGAAGAAAGCTACTTTGACTGATTACGGTAAGTATGGATTCAAAAGCAAGACTGATGAAAGTATCAATCTTGAAGACGAACGAATACTCGGCCTGATGGACCCGCATGCAAAACCGGAAAATAGCCTCTGTGTTATTAATCCAGAGGAAGGTAAATGATTAGTTTATTCAGGGAGCAGAAAGAACCGATTCAAATCAATTAGGAGGAAAAAATATGGCATATAAACCACAATATTATCCTGGCAGCACCTCAGTTGCTAAGAATAGAAGAAAACACATGTCAGATGACGTAGAGAAACTGCGTGATATATCCGATGAGGATTTAACCGCATTACTCGGTCATAGGGCACCAGGTTCGGATTACCCGAGCACACATCCACCACTTTCAGAAATTGGTGAACCAGCATGCTCTGTAAGAGAAGTTGTAGAACCAACACCAGGCGCAGCAGCCGGTGACAGACTCAGATATGTACAGTGGTCTGACTCTATGTACAACGCTCCCTCAGTACCATACTGGAGATCTTACCATGCGGCAATCAACTTCAGAGGAGTTGACCCAGGCACACTGTCAGGCAGACAGGTCAATGAAATGAGAGAGAGAGATATGGAAGAGTACGCCAAGAGACAGGCAGAGACCGAAATGACTGACTGGGGTCTTGCAGGCATGAGAGGCTGTACCGTTCACGGACACTCCCTCAGATTACAGGAAGATGGCGTAATGTTCGATATGCTGGACAGGCGCAGACTTGAAGGCGGAGTCATTGTAAGTGACAAAGACCAGGTCGGCGTACCAATTGACAGAAAAGTCAACCTTGGAAAACCAATGAGCGAAGCAGAAGCTGCAAAGAGAACCACTTTCTATAGAGTGGACAATGTGGCCTTCAGAAGCGACAAAGAAGTTATTGAACATGTTCAGAAAGTATGGGAATTAAGAACCAAATACGGGTTCGTCCCAAAGGCGTGAGGTGAGCTAAATGGCAGAACCAAGATTCAAGAAATCAATGGAAACGAAATATACTAAAGAATGGGGCACCAATAAGAACAAGGGCGGTAAAATAACCGATAAGAAAACCAAATACCTCAGACTTGGCTATCAGCAGAACCCAAGAAAAGTAGAAATGGCAAAGTGCGGAGCAGCAATCACCAAGAAGAGAGGATTGCAGGCTTATGATCCCAAGTTGCACTTAGCAGGTATCCCCATGGGTCAGAGACAGTTGACCCCATACACAATATCTGGAACAGATATCGTATGCGATGGTGATGACCTTCACTTCGTCAACAATGCAGCAATGCAGCAGGAATGGGACGATATCAGGAGAACATGCGTTGTAGGTCTTGACCTCGCACATGAGACTCTTGAGAAGAGATTAGGCAAGGAAGTTACACCTGAGACAATCAACTACTACCTTGAAGTTTTGAACCACGCAATGCCTGGCGCAGCAATCGTCCAGGAACACATGGTCGAAACACACCCGGCATTAGTAGATGACTGCTATGTGAAGATATTCACAGGTGATGAAACCCTTCAGGATGAAGTAGATAAGCAGTTCGTTATCAACATTGACAACGAATTCCCTGCAAACCAGGCAAAACAGGTCAAAGCAGCAGTAGGCAAGACCTCCTGGCAGGCAGTACACATCCCAACCATCGTCACAAGAACTGAAGATGGACCAGGCACAAGCCGCTGGATGGCAATGCAGGTCGGTATGACCTTTATCAGCGCATACCATATGTGCGCCGGTGAAGCAGCAGTCGGAGAACTTGCATTCACAGCCAAACACGCAGGACTTGTCGAAATGGGTGACATGATCCCAGCACGCAGAGCAAGAGGTCCAAATGAGCCAGGAGGATTATCCTTCGGTCATATGGCAGATATCGTCCAGACAAACAGAAAGGGTCCAGAAGATCCAGTCAATGTAGTATTGCAGACTGCAAGCGCAGCCACAATGTTGTATGACCAGATCTGGCTCGGTGGCTACATGTCAGGCGGCGTCGGATTCACAATGTATGCAACACCAGCATACACCAATGATATCGTCGATGACTTCCTGTACTGGGCAGACGAATATGCAGCAAAGAAATACGGCGGTCACGGAAAGGCAAAACCCACAATCGACACCGTAAAAGACATCGCTACAGAATCAACACTGTACAGTCTTGAAGCATACGAAAAGTACCCGACCACACTGGAAGACCACTTCGGTGGTTCACAGCGCGCAACAGTCTGTTCAATAGCAGCAGGCGGCGCAACAGCTCTGGCAACAGGCCACAGCCAGGCCGGTCTCTCCGCATGGTATCTGTCCATGTACCTCCACAAAGAGGCACACGGCAGACTTGGATTCTACGGGTATGACCTGCAGGATCAGTGCGGCGCAACCAACGTGTTCTCAATTGCCTCAGATGAAGGCTGCATAGGCGAATGCAGAGGCGCAAACTACCCCAACTACGCTATGAACGTAGGTCACCAGGGAGGATACACCTCAGTAGTAGCAGCAGCTCACGCAGGCAAGGATGCCTTCTGCGTCAATCCATTGGTCAAGACCTGCTTCGCAGATGAATTGATCAACTTTGACTTCGCAGATCCAAGGGGCGCATTCGGCAAGGCAGCACTCAGAGAGTGGGACCGCTGCGCCGGTGAGAGAGCATTCGTTATCCCAGCAAAGTAAACATTGTTAAGTAGGCTAAATGCCTACTTTCTCTATTTTTTTGGGAAACAAAAATTAAAAGGAAAAATTTATAACTTAGTTTGAAATTTATGGTGATGTGATTTAAAATGGCAGAAGCAAAAGTAAGAACACCCAAAGTACCAGGCATAGTGAAATGCATGTTTTGTGATGGGACTGGAAAACATCAAGGCGAGACCTGTATTGTTTGCGGCGGAAAAGGAGAAGTAGAAGTTGTAGACTCATCCCGAAAATGCCAGTGGTGCAAGGGAAGAGGTTATTTGATGCAGGGCATACCGTGCACAAATTGCGGCGGAACAGGATACACAAGACCTATTGGTAGAGAGCGCCTGTTTTAGGATTATAAAGTGATAGGGGTTTAATCCCCCTGATCTTTATCAAATAAATAATTACGATTTTTTTAAAATCAATAAAAAAAATTATCTCTTATAATTATATTTTTCACTCATTTTTTTAAATATATAATCATGCGCATTATTTACTGAATCTAGATCTCCTCGTAATGTAAGAAGATTGTCATCCTCTACATCTATAGTCTTAACTGCACATTTGCGGGTAGTAACTTCCAGATTGAATGTATCCATTACTTCCATGATGAGTTTATAGGGAACTCCAGGTGGTAAAACCAGATCATATAAGCCTTCTAATGCTTTCTCGTCTTCAGTTTTTGAATTCTCATCTTCCTCAACAAATTCATCACCAATATTTTTAGTATCATTATCATTCATTTTGGATCACTTAACATCAAATCATTATCAAATCAAATAAAGTTTGTGGTGAATAATATGAATATGACAGGAAAAATGTGAACGACGAAACAGTTTTATCCTAATTATTCATATTCACCTCATATTATCATGCTTACAAAATTACTCTTCCCACCTCAATGGATACCAACACAGCCTTATTTGAGCCTCCCTTCATTAACCGCTTTCTTAAAAGCCAATAACTGCAATGTTTCCCAGATTGATATCAATACTTCGTTTTATGATCATCTTTTAAGTAAAAAAGGGCTTCAGGTTTACTATGATAAAGCGCAAACAAAATTCCATGAACTTGAATCAAAAAAAGAATTATCTCCTGAATTCCAAAAACAATATGCAGCTTTGAGTAGTTCCATACTTTTTGGGAATTACGTTATTAATGGTGTTGAGGATGCTAAAAACATCATAAAAAGCAAAGAAGATTTCTATGATATAGAAAAACTATTCAATGCTTTTAAAATCCTTGAACTTGGCCTTAAACTTGCATCATCTGCTTATTATCCTTCAAACCTTACATTTCATTCGTATGATATGCGGCATTCATGCCGAAAAAGTTTGGACGTTCTTGAGGCTATAAATGACAGGAAAGAAAATATTTTTATTGAATATTTTGAAAAATACACACTTTCGGAAGTACTTGACGGAAACCCGGGACTAATAGGTATTTCAATAATAAATATAAGCCAGTTAATACCGGGATTAACACTTGCAAATGTTATTAAAAAAGCCGATCCGAAAATACATATTAATATTGGGGGCAGTGTTTTCACGCGTCTTATAAATGAAATAAGCAAAACAAAAGATCTTTTTTCAGTGTTTGATAGTGTGATAGTTCACGAAGGAGAGACTGCCCTTTTGGAGCTTATCAAACACCTGGACAATGGATTTGATATCAGGGATATTCCTAATTTAATTTATAAAAAAGGCCAAGAGATCATAGTAAACAGTCTCAGTTCCAGCGGGGAAGATATCAATTTATTGCCAACCCCATGCTTTGATGGTCTCCCGCTTGATAATTATTTATCACCCGAACTTGTCATTCCTGTTCTTTCATCAAGAGGATGTTACTGGAACCGATGTACTTTTTGCGATCACGGATTTGGTTATTCAGGTAAATACAGGCCAAGAGATGTTGACCTTCTTTTTAACGATATCAAAACATTGAACAATAAACACAAAACTAAATTTTTCACTTTCCAGGATGAGGGTTTGTCCACAAAAATAATTGGCGCATTATCAGACAGGATAATCGATGAAAAATTGGATATTTCCTGGCTTGCAGATTCAAGATTTGAGTCATCTTTTTCCCCCGAACTTGGCAATAAGCTCTCTTGTGCAGGTTGTAAGATGCTTTATTTCGGGCTGGAATCAGCCAGCGAGAGGGTCCTTAAGTGCATGGATAAAGGAATCAAAAAAGAGAATGTATTGAAAATATGTAGATTTTGCAAGGAGTCTGGCATCTGGGCCCACCTTTTCCTGATATTCGGTTTTCCTACTGAAACCCACAGTGAGGCAAGAGAAACCATGGATTTTATTTTGCATAATAGTGACAAGATCCGTTCAATGTCTTTCGGGAGTTTCCAGCTCACAAAGCATTCAAAAGTATATGAAAATCCTGATAATTTCAATATCTCCAAAATATACAAAGATGATACTATTGACCTGTCTTTATGGTATGATTGTGAGATATCAAAGGGATTATCGAAAAAGGATACCGAAGGTGTAATCCAGGAATTCTACGCAAAACTTGCTCATAAATACCCGGATTTGCCCATCTGGAGCAATCTTGACAGAGAGCATCTTTTCCTGTATGTTGCCCATTACAAGGGATCTAATAACGAAGTAGCGGATCTATCCGGATTGATCAGGGCGATACAGAACAGGAAAAAGACCGCTAATAAATCTACAAAAAAAAGTGATTTCCAGCCTGTCCTGAATGAAGGGGTCTTTATCGGGACTTTCAATTTTAACCTGGCGCAGATAATCCATTCCGGCCTTACAGGAAAAGGAAATAAACCTGGAAACCTTCAAAAAGAAAAAGTGAATGTTTTATTTGATATAGATAATAACAGGATTTTTACAATCTCTGATCTTGCCAGGGATATCCTGGATAAAAGCAATGGGGAATATACAATATCTGAAATAATTGATATTATCAAATTAAAATATCAAATCCCTTTTACTGAAGCTGAATCCAAATGCAATGGCTTTTTGAACGGATTGATAGAAAAAAATATTGTATATTTGAAATAATCCCTCAGCAAAAAATAATTTATATTATATTCTATTAATAATATCCCCTATCTATCTGAACTCAATTTTGCATGAGCTTTTATGATATCTAATTTTGTAACAAGCCCGACGAGTTTTGTATCATCATCGTTTTCCACTACAAGTAATCTTCCGATCTTACTATTGAGAAGTTTCAAAAGAGCAGACTCAAGTGAATCTTCCGGCTTTGCTACTATAAGTTTTGTTGTCATAACTTCTTTTGCTACAGTTGTTTTTCTTGCATCCGGCGATACTTTCTCTGCATCCTCAAAAGTGATTATGCCCACAAGTTTATTGTCATCAACGACTGGAAAACCAGTGTAACCGTATTTATGTATGAGATCAAGCACTTCGTGGATGCTCACAGATGAGTTGATAGTAACAATATTTGTGCTCATTGCATCTTCCACTTCAGCCCGCCCAAGTATATCCACCGTCATCTCTCTCCTGTGTGCAGGGGAAGAAGCACGGTTATCCACCTGTTTTTCATAAATCGTCCATTTGCCTGAAAGAACATATGCCAGCGTCGATGCCACCATCATCGGAGCAAGCAGCTCATAATTCCCTGTCATCTCTGACACCATTATGATCGCTGCTATTGGAACCTTTGCAACTCCGGCAAGCATCGCACCCATTCCTACGACAACGTAAGCGCCAGGCTGGGAAATAATATTCGGGAATATAAGACTCATTATCTGGCCAAAAGCCCCTCCTATCATTGCCCCTATGACAAGGGAAGGGGCAAAAACACCACCGCTTCCGCCTGATGATATTGTAAATGAGGTTGCAAGTATTTTTAAAAGAACAAGTACCATCATGATAACTATTGACATCCTTACAAGATCACCATTCATTGCTATCTGGACCCATCCATAACCGATCCCCAAAACCTGTGGGAAAAACATTGCCATGATCCCTACAAGTAGTCCACCGATAGCGGGTTTGAAATGAGGTTTAATTTTCAGTGGCTTGAACACTTTGTCTCGTAAACCATAAAAAATGATTACAAATAATATGGCTATTGCAGCACTCAGGATACCGAGAATGCCATAAAATATGAGTTCCGTGGGCGTTGTGAATTTGAAATCGGGAGTCGTAAATACGCGCCCCCAGCCAAAGAAAGATGAAAATATGGAATATGCGATTGTGGACGAGATGAATGCTGGAACAAGACCCTCTGTTTCCATATCCCCCTTATAGAGTACTTCTATTGCGAATATTGATCCTCCAAGGGGCGCTTTGAATATGCTGCCAATGCCTGCCGCCATACCGCAGATGACCATTATTCTCCTGTCACGGTCGCTCAATTTAAAAAACGTGGCAAGCGTTGAACCAAAACCAGCACCTATCTGGGTGATAGGCCCTTCACTTCCTGAGCTCCCGCCAGAGCCTATGGTTATCATTGATGTAATCGCTTTAGTGAGCGGAACTCTTTTCCTGATAAAACCTCTTTTATTATTATAAGCATCAATAACGGCATCAGTGCCATGCCCCTGCGCCTCCGGGGAGTAAGTATAGATAATAATGCCTGCGATTAATCCGCCAACTGCCGGCAATAAGAAAAGAAGCCATCTTACTTCGGTTGCAGGGTGGCTGAATAATGAAAATTCCCCTCCCGCTGAAGGAGAATAATAACCGCCTACACCCCCAAGGGCATAATTTGAAACTATGTCCAATCCAAGATAGAACAAAATTGCCCCGAAACCTGAAACAATACCAATAAGGATACTGAATAAAGTCCATCTCTGGACCTGTTTCAGTTCAAGGTCTTTTAAAAATTCATTAAGTTTCAAGTTTGAATCATCAACCTATGGATACTAATAATACTCATTATACTTTAAATTACATGTAAACAAAACCTTAATATGAAAACACTGAATAACTCACATAATGGTTTTTGATATATCAGGAATTTTGACTTACACTATTGCAAACAATTCAGTGAAGGACTATTTAATTTCTTTAATTATTTTTATAGTATCTATTATTGTTTTAAGGATTTTCAAATATATTATCTTGAAGAAACTTAAAGAAATATTTGCCAAAACTACAACTAAATATGATGATCTTCTGGTAAAAGTTATCGATGCGTTTGGCTGGCCGTTCTATGTATTGATATCCGCATATATCGCTTTTCATTTTATTGTAATACCAGATAGTTTACGAACATTCCTGTATTACTTGATAATAGTCCTTGGTACCTATTATGCAATCAAAGGTGTTCAAACTCTTATCGATTACGGCACGCATACAATGATAGTAAAAAAACAGGAGGAAGATAGTGATAAAGTGGGGGGAGCCGACACATCTGTAATAGATCTTCTGGGCAGGCTCCTGAAAAGTTTTTTGTGGATCGTGGCAGTGATCCTTATCCTTTCGAACCTGGGATACAATGTTTCAACCTTAGTAGCCGGGCTTGGGATCGGAGGTCTGGCAATTGCCATATCTTTGCAAAACATTTTAAGTGATATATTTGCCTCTTTTTCTATATACTTTGATAAACCCTTTCAGGCAGGGGATTTCATTACATTCGCAGATGAAAGCGGAACGGTGAAAAGGATAGGATTAAAATCCACTCGCATCCAGACACTGCATGGCGAAGAACTTATAGTATCAAACAAGCAATTAATAGAATCAAAGGTTCACAACTATAAACGAATGGAACTGCGAAGAGTTGTTTTCAATCTTGGTATTAGATACGAAACACCCAATGAAAAACTTGAAAAAATCCCTGTGATAATTAAGAAGATAATGGATAATATCAAGATGGCAAAATTTGATAGAGTTCATTTTGTTAAATTCGGAGATTTCAGTCTGGTTTTTGAAATAGTTTATTATGTGAAAACTCGTGATTACGATAAACATATGCATATTCGGCATGTGATAAACCTGGCTATAAATGAACAGTTTACAAAAGAAGGAATTGAAATTCGAAGGAATTGAGATGCCATGTCCAACTCAAACGATTTTGATCAAAAAATAACATTAGATTGAAAGATTTATCTCCTATATACGCTCCCTGAGAACCAGTACCGAACTTGCAAATAATATTGAAAACTTCGCTAAGTCAGCCATCGAAGCGATACGCCTCAGGGTAATTAATGATAATAATTAAAAATTCACAATAAATTCAAGCTCTTTCTCGCTAACAAGACTCTTTCTCAGTACTTTGACCTTTATTGTATCGCCCTGCTTTTTATCGAAAATGGAAATTTTCACATCGTCTATTGTCTCAATCTTCCAGTCATCAATGGAGATGAAGAGATCATCTTTTTTGAGTCCTGCTTTCTGTGCAACGCTATCATTTTCAACATTGGTTATCTTAACCCTGTCACCTGACTCAGAAGGGAAAATCCCAAGATGCGGGGTTGGGAGCAGCGACAGGGATTTCGGGAAAAGCACAAAATTCCCGATGTTTTCATCAATGGTGTCAGGATTTTGTATCAGCGTTGCATAATCTTTACCGTTCAGCCTGTATGCCCGTTTCGGGATGCCTGAATCATACATGATATGTCCGGTGCCTGCAAGTACGACCATGTGGTAATCCGGGTTCTGTTTCAGGAATTCATCCACGGAGTGAGCCATGGTTTCATCCCACAGTATCTGGGACTGGTAGAAATAGTCAAAGTTCTCAAACCCCTGCCCATGCTGGTCAAAAATCTCCTGAAGTTGATTTTTGTAAATCTCATCCGACATATCCATATCTTTAGGGATTTCCTTTTTTTCCTCATCAGTGAGGATGTCAAGACCTCCTTTTGAAACGTTGTCAATGATCTCTGACCGCTGATTAAGGGCAACTATAGGGATTTTCTTTGCTTTTGCAAACTCAATGATTTCCCTGTAAAGATTATAATCATATCCCCATCTTTTGAAATATTCTGTTTTTTTTAAAAATTCCTTCTCGGTTATATTTCCAGCGATATAATCATCAATTGCCTTTTGGAATGGTTTCTGGAACATCTCCATGCCAATAGCAAATTTGCTGCCCTTCTCGGAAAGGTTCATAATAACCGCAAGCTGCACCTTATGTTCTTCATAATTGGTATGTGTTTCTGCAACATAGATAATTGTCTTATTAGAAATATTGCGAATGATATCATCGAGCTTGATCGTCTTTTGAGGCTGGATGCCCAGCACAGGCTCGTTTAGACTGACTCTGATCCCCCGGTCGGTCTCATCAGTTTTATTCTCCACATTTTTACCTTTTTCAAATCTTATGAAAGAATATTGCCCGTAGTGAACTATCTTTCCTGAGGCGAGGTCGACCTCCTCCTTTGAATCGCCATAGGCAACAGCTACCACCTTCGAGATATTAAGGGGATTATCGGCTACTGCAAGGCTGAATCCGGGGTCCGGCTTTTTCCATCCACCGAAGAGCCTTCTAAGAACCGGACTATCATAACCTAACACGAGAAGGGTGGATGTTGTTATATTTTCATCATTGATTTCCGTTTCCTTTTTTGGAATAAATCCCTCACCTTCGAAAATCTTGATAAGACCCTTGTATTTCCCTGTATCATTTTCAGGGATAACAATGAGCCTTTTTTCATCTCCCAGAAGCCTTGCTATAACAGGCGGGTATTCATTTTCCGGAAGACTTCGCATCAAGTCATAGTCGCTATCGAAAACCAGCTCTAAAGGTGTCCCGTTTGAAGGGATCTCGAATGTCTCATTTTCCTTTCTTATTTCCAATGTTTTTGTGAGCTCGCCTTTGTCTGTAATTATCTTGAGTGGTAGATTAAATTCATACGGCTCACCTTCCTGAATGATCTTGAAAGATGTTGTCGGGACGCCTTTTAAGACATTCACTCTCTGGTCTTCTACACCGATTGAGATCACCCCTTTCCGGTTGAGCCACTGGTTGAAAAACCGCTCCAGGTTCCTGCCCGAAGCATTTTCAAAAGCCATTCTCACATCTTCCCAGGTTGACTCCTGAAATGCCCGCTCTTTAATAAGCCCCTTTAATCCCCTGTAGAATGCATCATCTCCTATTTCTTTATTTAGCATATTGAATAACATTGTCCCTTTTCCGTAACCAATTGCCCCGGATGCGAAGTCAGACCTCTGGTAGAAATCCGCAAGTTGGGTCTCTTTACCAGGTTTTACATAACTCTGGTAGTCGATGAGGAGCTTCTTCCTGTACTGCCCACCCTGGCCTTTTTGCTTTTCAAAAAACTGGTCGGCCTGATACGTAGTAAGTCCCTCTATCCAGTTTCCTTTTTCGAAATCATCGTAAATATAATTCCCAAACCACTGGTGCAGGACCTCATGACCAAGGGATGTGTTAACAATGAACGGGAGGCGCATCACATCCCCTCCCAGGAGCGTAAACGTTGGCATTGAATATCCTGTGGGAAGTACATTCTCCACAACAGAAAACCGTTTGTAGGGGTAAGGGCCAATGAGTTCCCCATACATATTCAGATATTTCTTCGTATATTCGAGGTAAGTATCCGCACGGCCGATATCTTCAAAATACCCGATTATGTCATGTGAGAAGTCTTCCGGGAAAAAATACACATAAATGTCCGTACCATTAAAGTTCTCCTTCCGTATCATGTATTTGCCTGCAGCAAGGTTTATTCCATTCAAGGGGTGCGGAAAATTGAAAGAATATACCATACCTTGCGGTGTATTCACAACAGTAATTTCATCTGCCTCTGAGACTGCAGTAAAACCGTCAGGCAGGAACGCAGACATATGGTAATACGCCCTGCCTTCTATATGCGGATACCACATGCCTGTAAGGGATATTCCTTCCTCGCTGATAATATCATTTGAGACGAAAGATATTTCAAGCGTACCTTTGCCTTTTACTTTAAATATGCCATCTTTAATTCCAGACTGAAAAGGTAATCCGTTTAACTTCACAGAAGAAATCCTGAGATCGCCTGTGGAAATATTCATCACCATGTTTTCAGGGATGGTAATCGTTGAGATGCCATTTAGAAGATTTTTTGAAATATCGAGAGAGACAGAGAGGTTGTAAAGCGGAAGGTTTTCCCCTGCCGTAACAGTGGATGTAAGAGTTACAATAACCAGAAGAGCCAGAACTATTATGATTTTCATATTAACCCCCATTACATCAGGTCGATTCTGATGTTACAACTGATATTATAAATTCATCCTGGCATTAAATAAAGTTTTGTTCGATAGCACACAAAAATCACCTGATAAAATTATGATGAATCGATGTATTAATATATGTACAATCCAAAACTTACATAAGGAGGAAATTTATGAAAAAGTCTTTAGGAGCAAAAACTCTTGTTTATCCTCTCCCGGTCTGGGTTGTGGGAACTTATGATAAAGAAAGAAAGCCGAACGTGGCGACAGTAGCCTGGGGCGGGATTTGCTGTTCTAACCCGCCATGTATCGCCATCTCTCTTCGGAAAGCAACATATTCGTACGGGAATATCATAGAGCAAAAGGCTTTCACGATTAATGTTCCTTCCGAAAAGTACGTCAGGGAAGCTGATTATTTCGGTACTGTCTCAGGCAGGGATGTGGACAAGTTCGCCGAATCCGGGCTTACCAGCATGGAAAGCGATATGGTCGATGCTCCATATGTGAAGGAATTTCCTGTGGTTCTGGAGTGCAAACTTAAACATACCATCGAAATAGGGCTCCACACGGAGTTTATTGGCGAGATTATGGACGTCAAGGCAGATGAGTCCATGTTGATGGAAAATGGGTCTATTGATATTGAAAAATTAAAACCGGTCATATTCGCTCCCGATATTTCGAGCTATTATGGGATCGGCAAACCCATTGGAAAGGCGTTTTCCATAGGAAAAAAGAGATAGTTGCAGATATTTTCCAGGTGTCCCGCATATGGACAGCATAACCTTATATATCCCTGTAAAAAGAGTATTAATTACTGATCATCTGTACGAAGACGAAGATCATAAAAAGAGTCAAAAATACATTCAGGGAGGAAATGTTGTGAATTCAGATCGCTATAAGTATATGTCTATAAGACAATTGCAAGACCTTTCGGATGAATTAAAAGAAGAGGCAAAACATGACCCATCGCGTGATACAGAGTATCATGTTGTTTATAAAGCGCTACAGGATAAAATACGGGAAAGGGACAGGAACAGGCCAAAGTGCATTCCTTCGCGTTTTGAACATGAACTTGATTTAATGGAAGAATTTTAGCAATGTTCCCTGATTCAATTGATCCTGAGATTGTAAGGTTATTTCCCTCAGTCAAAAGTGGAGTGGTGGAGAGCGGGCCATGGAGGATTCCTCTTTTTTTCGACAAAAGCTTTGGGAAAAACAGGGGATGCATACGTTTACGGCGGTATATTGTCCACATGGCGCAAATGAATGAAACCAAAGAAGCAATGATGGCAAAGACTGATCAAATTTATCAGGATTTTGAAAAATTAATTGATAAATCTCCCTGCGATCCTGAAATAAAGGAACGACAAAAGGATCAACTGGACAAATATATGATAGAATTTGTCGATGAGGTTGCGCTGCTTATCGCAGAAGGCGATGCCACACATATTTATTAGTCTATCTTCCTTCAAAGGAACGCACTTCGTCTGCGTCAACTACAGATGCTTTCCCAAGTTCACAGCATTCGGAGCGGCGAACACGCCCATGCCCTTTCATTTCCAGTTGGAGGCGCGCACGCTGGAACTCCGATTCCTCATAAAACTCGGGAGTTTTCTGGATGACCCTGTGCATTGAAACCTGTTTTTCGCGAATTCGCGCAATAAGACCCGTAGTGCCAGCCCTCACATCTTCTCCGCTTGTTGATGTAAGGAATATTGTATCTCCCACATTCGTTTCCAGCACGGAAAGGAAATTATGGGGGCTCCTTATCTCGATGGTCTTTATTTTTTCATGTTCAAGATCGGTCAGGACATGATGCGATAGTCCGCTCAGCAATATATGTCGCATTAAAAATCACCCGTACATAGGGAATTCTTTCCTGGGCTGCGTTGAATTTTCAGTAGTCTTGACCTGTTCAGCAAGCTTTGAAAGTTCATGTTCTATCTGGTCAGCCTGCCCCAGCAATTTTTCAGTATCAATAGCAAGATTAAATATTTTATTAAGGGCAATTATTACCTGGACAGCAGCTCTTGGATCCGGATTGGGGCCCGGGGTTTCACCCAGGAGACTTATTGCAGGCAAGCCACGCAGATAACATTCGGTCATTATGCTTCCGGAAATTCCGGAAATAGTACCTACCTGGAATATTTCAGTCTTGTCTTTGATCTTCTCAAGTAATTCAACGTTTGTTGCGCCGCCAAAAACACGTCTTTCTCCGGTCGTTGTAGCTATTCCTGCAATAGAAACTATATTCCTGGCATTGATATTCTGCATCCAGTCTATAAGAACCTTGCTGATATCATATGATGCCGTCGGATGAATCGGGATATCTGAAATTATTACGACTATCTCTTTTACAGGATCCTCGTAAATACGAACAGGCATATAAACCATACCATTAAAAAGAACTGCTAATGGAGGGAAGTATTTTGAATCGATAGATCCCATATACTTCATTCCAAGTTCTTCTATTATATGCTGACACGTTATATTCCCCACTAGACCGATGCCTGGAAACCCTTCAATCACTAATGGATTCTTTGATTTAAGAGGTTCACTTATAATTTTTACGAATTGTTCTGCTGTTTCCGATGCCATACTTCCACTATAGTTAATTAGGTCAAAAGTAAATAAAAGCATCGATATGGTTTTGAGGAAAATCTTATCCTTCCTAAAAATAATATATAATAAAATATGGAGACAGGTATATGGAGACTGGCGAGATAATCCAGATTTTTGCTGAATCCGGATTCCAGATAGACAGACAGGCGCTTGACGCTATGAGAACGAGCTCTCCCGAACAAATACAACATCTTGTTAAGGCAATGGATAGTTCAGTTCTGGTTGTGGGGATCGAGCATATACGGCCCCTTACGCAAGATCCGATGCCAAAGACCATTTCTTTGCCCTCGTATATACCTCAAATACAAGTACAGAATGCAATCCAGGTAAAAATCAGGAACAGGGAAAGTCCGGTCACAATACTTAAAGATATTACAAACCAGTCAACCTGCATCGGGGAATATACAGAATTTGTACAATATTTCAGGGATCGTTACAGTTCACTGGGTGAGATACTTCGAAAAAGACTTGGAGCACGACCTATTGAGAGCCTGAAAAAGAGAAATCTTGATACAAGGGAGCCTTTGTCAGTGATAGGTATGGTACTGGATATCAAGACTACCTCAAACGGCCATAAACTTATCCAGATAGAAGATCCGACAGGAACTCTACGCATCTTGATCCATAAAGAAAGAGATAAGGAACTGTTTGAATCGGCAAACCGTATCCTGCTTGATGAGGTTATAGGAATAACAGGTACCCTATCCTCCGATGGTAACCTGATGTTCGTAAATAGAATATCATGGCCCGATATTCCAAATTCCCAGAATGCCAGCATAAATGGGAAAAACAGAGAAGGAAAAGCGGTTTTTATTTCCGATATTCATGTAGGGAGCAAGACTTTTCTTGAAGATTCCTGGCTTAAGTTCATTGACTGGCTCGGAGATGATATAAATTATCTTGTGATAGCCGGCGATCTGGTTGACGGGATAGGTATTTTCCCCGGACAGGATAAAGAGCTTGCCATTTCCGATATCTATGAACAATATGAAAAAGCAGCAGAGTATTTGAATGCAGTGCCAAAACATATAAAGGTCATAATTTCACCGGGAAACCATGATGCAGTGAGGCAAGCCGAACCGCAGCCACGTTTTTCTGAGAGAATTACCAAAATGTTCCGGAATGATTTCATCTTTGTAGGAAATCCCGCAATGGTGGATATCGGTGTAAAGGTACTTATATATCACGGAAGGTCAATGGATGACATTATTGCAAGTATTCCGGGTTTTTCGTATAATGAACCTGTAAAACCGATGCATGAAATGCTAAAACTAAGACATCTATCACCGATATACGGAGGAAGGGTATCGATCGCTCCTGAGAAAAAGGATCATTTCGTTATCGATGAAATTCCCGACATCCTCCATTGCGGGCATGTTCATACAGTCGGTGTTTCACCATACAGGGATGTTCTAGCGATCAACAGCGGAACATGGCAGAGCCAGACAGAATTCCAGAAACGAATGAACCTTATGCCTGTGCCGGCAAGAGCTACTCTTGTTGACCTGTCTGGAATGAAATACAAAATAATGGATTTTAATTGAAATATGTTGAACAATACCTATATTCATATACCCTGCATCGGCTCTTCAACAGAGCGGACGATATGGAAATCCGGGATAAAAAGCTGGGATGATTTTCTCATAAATCATGGAACGCTAAAAACAACAAAAAAAAAGCAGCGGGTTTTATATTCAGGAGTTGAAGAATCAATTGAACAGCTATCAGGTAAAAACCATATTTTTTTTGCACGGCGGCTTTTGCCCTGCCATCAATGGAGGGCATACAGGCAATTTGAAGATAAAACTGCATTTGTTGATATTGAGACAACGGGCCTTTCCTCGCAATCCGACAGCATAACGGTAATCGGTATCTACAACGGGAAAGAAACAAAAACATATATTAAGGGAATTAACCTTGATGAGGCAACTGAAGAGCTGGCAAAGTACAAGCAGCTTGTTACTTTTAATGGCGCACGTTTTGACCTGCCTTTCATAGAACATGAATTCCCCGGATTTTTCAATCACCTGCATATCGATCTTATGTATCCTTTAAAAAATATCGGATATAGCGGCGGTCTTAAGAAAATCGAATGTTCACTCGGAATAAGAAGAAGCGAAGAAACCGAGGGAATATCCGGTTTTGAGGCTGTCCGGTTGTGGAATAAATATAAGAAAGGGGATGATGAGTCCCTGGAAGTGCTCATCAAGTATAATAAAGAAGATGTGGAAAATCTTAAAACCATTATCGATATGACTTACCAGAAAATGGTGGATAATGAGGTTGCGCCAAAAGATAGAAAGTGCGCCGCGGATCTATTACAAAAGACCATATAAAAGTTTTGCTGCCATGAATAGCAGAAAAAGAGCAAATAAATTACTGATAACTTTTGGAGAAACGCGTTTGAAGATTATTTTTGAACCGATCTGTGCGCCTGCAAAAGCAGCAAGGCCTGCATAAAATAATACTTTCAAATCAAGTGTTTGGGCTGCAAAAACCAGATGTCCCACAAATCCTGATAATGAGGTGAATGTAATAATAAATGCAGAGGTTGCTACCGCATTTTTTGTTTCCAATCCAAGAATAAGGAGTAGTGGTACAATAAAAGTGCCTCCGCCAATGCCTACTAATGAGGATATTATCCCAAAAATAAATGCCAGGCCTGCTCCAACCAGAATCTTCTTGTTTTCTCCATCTTTAACCATGAAGCCAATATTATTGAATAATAGTATGCGCAGTGCTGCAAACAAAAGTATGATGCTAAGCAATATAATTAAAACCCTGGTCTCAATCCTTGATGCAAAATATGAACCTGTAAGGGCGCCAAATGTTGATGTTACTATCAGGGGAAGAGCTATTTTTTTATCCACAAGCATTTGTTTTAAATAAGTGATGGAAGCTGATGCCGTGGTTATCATATTCAACAAAAGCGCCATTGGGATAGCCGCAAGAAGCGGTATACCCAGCCAGAAAAAAAGCGGCGTGTATATTATCGCCCCCCCAAGACCCATTATAGAGAAAAGGACTGCAATGAGGAATGTTATTACAATGATCAGCAATATGTCCATAATATTTCTTAAACACATCGAAGGATTAATAATGCTTGGAAGAAACATTTAAGAATAAGAAAACCATTTAATTCGTAAGGATACAAATGAATAAGAAAAATCGTTTATTATTGGGTGTTTCGATTGTTGTTGTTTTATTGGGATACCTGCTGCTCACATCAGGGACATCGAACCAGTATGAGGTAAGCAGCGCTGTGGCTGCAAAGGAAAATCTGACAGGAAAGGTCATAATTGTTAATGGATCTTTAGTAAAGGGTACAGATCAATGGAACCCGCTAACAAAAACCCTCAATTTTAAAATGACAGACGGCATTGCAACAATGGATGTCGTTTATATTGGGGACTTGCCTAACATGCCTGCTGAGGTTGTTGATATCCAGACCATAGTTACAGGACAATTCAATGGAAACAGGTTTGAAGCATTCAGGATGCTCACGAAATGCCCTTCAAAATATGAAGGAGAGAATTCATTTGGTGCAAATAATACAAAGGGCAAATGAATACTTTTTTCTGGAATGGATAGGTGAGGAACCATAAAAAATTAGTTGTGGATAGGATAGGAGGTCCCTCTAATATCTAATAGAGATTCTCTATTTAAATCCATTTTCCATGATTACACCCAAATCTTTACCAATTTATAGAATAATATAAGAACTTATGAGTGAAAAGGTGGCATTAAAACGTGAGCTGGGGCTGCTTGAAGTCACTCTTTCCGGTGTGGGTATCATCCTGGGCGCAGGAATCTACACACTTATTGGAAAAGCGTCTGGCCTTGCAGGGAATTCCTTATGGATGTCATTTTCCATCTCGGCATTGATAGCGATATTCACAGGATTGAGTTATGCAGAACTTTCCTCCATGTTCCCGAAAGCAAGCGCGGAATACGAATATACTGCA
Organism: Candidatus Methanoperedens sp.; assembly: GCA_049301735.1. Classification (GTDB taxonomy): domain Archaea; phylum Halobacteriota; class Methanosarcinia; order Methanosarcinales; family Methanoperedenaceae; genus Methanoperedens. Next base: position 12,699 of record JBAQLI010000054.1, on the reverse strand, counting down.
CATGCTTTTGGAAAAAGGCTGGCTTTTATTATCGGCTGGCTGATAATCTTAAGCGGAGCGATCGGTGCTTCAACTGTGGCTCTCGGATTCGGAGGCTATTTCAAAGTATTATTCAGTATGCCTATAATTACCTCGGCGTTTGTCCTGATAATTGCTCTTTCTTTTCTCCTTTTCCTGGGTATAAAAGAATCTGCCTTGTTTGCTATTGTAGCTACCCTTATTGAAACAGCAGGGCTTTTGATTATAATTTTTTTAGGTGTTCCTTATTTTGGGAAGGTTGATTATTTTGAAATGCCTCTGGGAATGTCCGGGGTTTTCCAGGCTGCAGCATTAGTTTTTTTCGCATATACGGGATTTGAGAGTATCGTTAAGCTCTCGGAAGAGACGAAATCTCCTGAGAAAACAATTCCGAAGGGATTGATACTTGCCATTTTGATCAGTGTCGTGCTTTATATTCTGGTGGCAATTTCTGCTGTCAGCGTTGTTGGATGGGAAAATCTGAGTAGATCAGACGCACCTCTTGCAGATATTGCTTTTTCAGCTTTTGGGAGCAACGCATTTGTCTTTCTGACTATTATTGCGCTTTTTTCAACTGCCAATACCGTTCTTTTGATGATGCTGGGCTCATCAAGAATAATGTATGGGATGGCTAATTCCTCACATCTTCCATATATCCTTTCAAAGATACATTATTTAAGGAAAACACCATGGACCGCGATAATGATCACAGCGTTGTTATCGCTGCTGTTCATCTTTGCAGGTAATATCGCATTTGTGGCAAACGTTGCCAACTTCACTTTATTCGTAACATTTTTTGTGATAAATGCCTCCATGATCGTATTGAGGTACAAGGAACCAGATGTGAAAAGACCATTCAGAGTTCCGGTCACGATAGGAAAGTTCCCAATAATAGCGCTTTTGGGCATGTTATTCAGCGTATTCATGCTCTTGCAGCTTGAAGCAAAGGTTATTCTTGTGGGGACTGCCCTTGTGGTTGTGGGGGGATTGCTGTCTTTTGTGAACTGGAAGAGGTAAATCAAATTTTGAATGGAATTGTGAATACAAAAAACAAAAATAGGAATAAACGAATATCACATCCGGAGTCGAACCAATGGATAAGATGACACCTGCGATGAAGCAGTATTACGAGGCAAAGGAAAAGCACAAGGATGCCCTGATTTTTTTCAGGATGGGCGACTTCTATGAGTCTTTCGGGGAAGATGCTAAAGTAATCGCAAAAGAACTTGAAATAACCCTGACCTCAAGAGGCAGGGATAAAGAGGGCGGGGATATGCCGCTTGCAGGGATTCCCTATCATGCGGTTGATTCATATCTTCCAAAACTTATAAAGAAGGGCTACAAGGTAGCAATATGTGAGCAGCTTGAAGACCCAAAGATGGCAAAAGGCGTAGTGAAAAGAGGAGTTGTCAGGGTCATCACGCCCGGGACTGTCATTGATTCATCTCTTATTTCTGACCAATCCAACAATTATCTTATGTCAATATCGGGTGATGGCACAGTATTCGGGATATCATTCCTGGATGTTAGCACTGGCGAATTCCTGACAACCCAGTTTTCTGATAATAATTCATACGACAAAATAATAAGCGAAGCTTCCCGGATGCATCCTGCTGAATGCATACTTGCTCCCGGGCTTTTTGAAAATAAGAAATTAAAAGACCGTTTGAGTCAACTTAATATAATTATCAACAAATTCGATACGGAAGCTTTTGATCTTAAAAGTGCACGGGAACGCCTCCTTAAACATTTTGGTGTGATGACTCTTGAAGGTATGGGATGTGAAAAACTCAAATTTGCGATTGAGGCATCCGGTGCCTCTCTCCTGTATGCAAAAACAACCCAGATGAGGGACTTAAATCACATCCAGTCAATGAGGACATATTCCGAAAATGAGTTCATGGTGCTTGATTCGATAACACTGAGGAATCTTGAAATTATCCAGGGTATCCGCGGTGAGGCAGTTGGTTCATTATTATCTGTCATTGACCACACAAAAACACCAATGGGAGGCCGCCTACTCCGGAAATGGATTTTATTACCATTGATCCAGGCAGGTAAAATTACAGAAAGACAGGACGCCATTGATGAGATCATCAAAAAAACACTTCTGCGTTATGATCTGCGCTCCCAGCTTTCACATATCCGCGACATAGAGCGCCTTATCGGGCGAATCGTATATGGCAACTCAAATGCCCGGGATTTGATAGCGCTTAAAGTATCTCTTCTTACAATACCTGAAATCACAAGATCACTTAAAGAATGCGATGTAAGATCAGGACTTTTATTGAATATATTGGAAAGACTGGGTGATCATCAGGATATTGTTGCACTGCTTGACAGGGCGCTTGTTGATGACCCGCCCATAACAATTCGCGAAGGTGGGATGATAAAAGAAGGGTATAATGAAAAGCTTGATGAACTCAAGAAAATGTCACTTCACGGCAAAGACTGGATCGCCCAGATGCAGCAAAAAGAACGTGACAGGACAGGAATAAAATCCCTGAAGATCGGGTATAATTCGGTTTTCGGATATTATATCGAGGTCACAAAAAATAACCTCTCGCAGGTCCCTTCTGATTATATCAGGAAACAAACAACAGCAAACAGTGAACGCTTTTATACACCTGAACTAAAGGAAAAGGAAGTGATGATACTTTCTGCCGATGATAAACGAACGGCCCTTGAATTTGAGTTATTCACCGAACTCAACCATTTTATTGCCGGAAAGTCCAAAGAATTGCAGATCACTGCGCAGGCACTCGGAGAAATCGATGTCATTGCAAACCTTGCAGAAATTGCTGTGAATAACAAGTACGTACGACCCGAAGTAAATGACAGTTGCAATATTTTGATAAGGGACGGAAGGCATCCTGTAATAGAATATGCTATTCCGGGTGGATTTGTCCCGAATGATACTCATATGGATTGTCAGGATAACCAGTTCCTGCTCCTGACCGGGCCAAACATGGCTGGAAAGTCCACGTTCATGAGACAGACGGCGCTGATCGTTATAATGGCGCAAATTGGCAGTTTTGTTCCTGCATCTTTTGCTTCCATCGGCCTTGTTGACAGGATATTCACACGTGTAGGAGCATTTGACGATCTTGCGAGCGGACAGAGCACTTTTATGATAGAGATGGTGGAACTTGCAAATATCCTCAACAATGCGACACCCAGGAGCCTGATCCTTCTTGATGAGATCGGAAGGGGCACAAGCACTTACGATGGTTACAGCATAGCAAAAGCAGTGGTTGAATTTATTCATAATAAGGATCGTGTTGGCGTGAGGTCGCTTTTTGCCACGCATTACCACCAGCTTACAGTAATGAGCGGTGTCTTAAAGAGGGTGAAGAATTATCATGTTGCAGTGAAAGAAGAAGGCAATGACCTTGTGTTCCTCCGTAAGATAATTCCTGGCGCGACAGATAAAAGTTATGGTATTCATGTGGCAAGGCTTGCCGGAGTGCCTCTTAAGGTGACGCAGAGGGCAAAAGAGATTTTAAAAGAAGTGGAGAATGGGAGCAGCATAGGCAGCAGGGGGAAGGACAGCGCGAAATATACACAGCTCATGCTTTTTGATTCGGATAATACTGCAAAAGAATCACCAGTAGTTGAGGAACTCAAGAAGCTCAATGTGGATGCAATGACGCCCCTTGAGGCGCTTAATGCGCTTGCTGATTTGAAGAAGAAAGTGAATGTGGGATGATAAATATAAGGACTTTTCATGATTGAACTCATCATAAATTTTCCAGTATATACATATATCAATGTGCCAATTTAAACCACCATGCGAATAGCCCTGAAAGTCGGATACATCGGCACAAATTATCATGGATTCCAGATACAGCCTGATGTGAAAACTATTGAGGGTGAGCTTTTTGCATCCCTTGCGAAATTAGACATCATCAAAAGCCCCCATGAGGCAAATTATATCGCATCAGGAAGGACCGATAAAGGAGTTCATGCACTCGGTCAGGTAATAGCATTTGATACATCCAGATCCGGGTTAGTGATCCCCGGAGCTATCAACAGCAATCTTCCCAGGACAATATGGACATGGGCAAGAGCGCAGGTACCGGATGATTTTGATCCGCGCCGCCATGCAAAATCCAGGGAATACATGTATATCATGCCAGGGAAATTGGATATTTCTCTTCTGAGAAGTGCATCAAGATTAATAGAAGGCGAACATGATTTTTCAAATTTTATCACTCCTGAAAAAGAACGAAACAGTTCAACTTTAGTTTATAAATTAAATATCCGCACAATTGGTGAGTTCACGATCATGGATATTAGCGCAGATCATTTTCTATGGCACATGGTCCGAAAAATCGCAACAGCATTGAAAATGATCGAAAGTGGGAAAAGGGATATTCCATGGCTTGAAAAGATGCTTCAGCCTTCACAATTTCATGAAGCACTTCCGCCTGCGCCTGCTCATGGCCTGATCCTCAAGAACGTGGAATACAGGGATATTGACTGGAAAGAGGATGCATATGCAAAAAAGAAGACATCGGAAAATCTGGAGGACGAGTTCTTATGGCATGGTGTAATGGCGCAAATGCTAAATGAACTTAGAAAAGACATGATATTAAAACCGGAATAATTAATATGTTGATAGCATTTGAACTTTCAGGGGAACACAATACCATTCCCAGATCAGAAGTATTTTCATGCCTCAGGTCGCTAAATGCTGATTTCCAGGTTTGCCATTCGCTTGATGGATGCCTTGTTATCGATCTAAAAACAAGGACAGGGGAAATAGTTGAAAATGTTTCAAAAAAGCTTGCAATGACCCATCACATCACTAAAGTTCTGGGTATAGGCGGGTCGAGTGAACAGGAAATCGTGAATCTTGTTGAAAAAAATATGCCGGAGTTTGAAGGAACATACAGCATCCGTGTCAAACGGGTGAGAGAGCATTCTACAATTAATACAGAATCGATGGAGAGGCAAATCGGGGGTATTTTTTACAAAAAAGGAAAACGTGCAAACCTGAAAAATCCACAAATACAGTTCAGGGTGGTGCTTACAGAAGATAAAAGCATTTTCGCCAGTCTAATTTGTTCAATTGACCGCAGTATTTTCGAAGCGCGAAAACCACATTTCAAGCCTTTTTTTTATCCAGGTGTCCTGATGCCAAGGGTAGCAAGGGCGCTTGTGAATATTTCAATGCCGCAGGAATCACTCTTAGATCCATTTTGCGGAACAGGAGGAATTCTTGTAGAAGCCGGATTTATTGGTATAAAAGTGATAGGCGGAGATATGCAAAGAAAAATTCTTCTTGGCGCAAAAATGAACCTTGATCATTATAATGCAAACTATTCATTGATGTATGAAGATGCATGCCGCCTTGCGCTTCGGGATGAAAGCGTGGATGCTGTGGTCACAGACCCGCCATACGGAAGATCTGCGGCAATTAAAGCCGAATCTCTTGAATATATGCTCGCCATATCCATGAAAGAGATATATCGCGTTTTAAAAAGTGGGAAACGTTTAGTCTTTATTTCCGAGCGTCCCATCGAAGCTATAGCACTGGATGCAGGTTTTGAAGTGATCGAGATGCATTTGCAAAGAGTGCATAAGAGCCTGACCCGACGGATACTGGTATTTGAAAAACCTGTTTAGATAATTTGGATAGGAGTGGGCAGGAGGGGGATTATGGTGTAGGAAAAAAGTTATTTTTCTGCCCACTAATTCGTATATATACGTAGAATAGTATTTATAGTTTACGATCAGTGTAAACGGATTGAATTATTGTCGATTGTGTCATAACCATGAGAAAAGAGTTGGTGAGCAGAAATGATTATGGTGGTGATTTCAAAAAAATTTCTGCCCACTCTAATTCGTATATATACGAACAATAGTATTTATAGTTTACGATTGGTGTGTGGAAACAAAAAATTATTTTTCTGCCCACCGCAACCCTCTTCAAAAAAATCAAATTGATCCAAGGGCATTCTCAAATATCTCAAGACCTTTATCAAGCTCACTATTTTTAATTATCAGCGGAGGCACAAACCTTATTACCGAATCACCTGCTGGCAATAATATCAGCCCTCCATCAAGCGATCTTTTAATTATAATATCTCTTTTTTCAACGGCTGGAGCTTTATTTTCTTCCACAAGTTCCACACCTATCATGAGCCCGATGCCCCGGACATCCCCGATTACCGGATATTTTTCTTTCAGTTCATTCAATCGTTTTATGAGATAATTCCCTTTTTCAACTGCCTTTTCGCCAAGCTTTGCACTTTCCATGAAATCAAGTGTCGCAAGTCCTCCGGCAGCTGCAAGGAGATTTCCGCCAAATGTGTTAGCATGGGTTCCCGGAGGCCAGCTCATTATCCTGCTGCTTGATAGCGTTGCTCCCAGTGGTATGCCTCCACCGATGGATTTGGACATGCAGACGATATCTGCCCTCACATCGAAATTATCAAGTGCCATGAATTTTCCAGTCCGGAATCCACCGCTCTGGATCTCATCTGCTATCATCAATACATCGTTTTCGTCGCATATCCTCCTGATCTCTTTATGGAACTCTGGCGGCGGGACTATGAACCCTCCTTCTCCCTGTATGGGTTCAACAACGATGGCAGCCGTGTCCTTCGGGGACAGTTCCCGTTTAAAAATCGTCCGTTCGATCTCTTTTGCGCAGGATATGCCGCATTCAGGATATTCAAGGTTGAGAGGGCAACGGTAACAGTAAGCATAATCCGAATGCAAGACCCGCAATGATGGAAAATGCTCTTTATGCTTTATTTTGGAACTGGTAAGAGAAAGTGCGCCAAGAGTCCTGCCATGAAAAGCGCGGTAAAATGCGATCATGCTGGTTTTTCCTGTGTACCAGAAAGCAAGTTTCATGGCAGCTTCAACAGCTTCTGTTCCTGAATTAGAGAGGAAAACCTTTTCGTAATCAGTCATTTCGCACAGTTTTTCACATAGTTTTACGGGTTCCTCTGCGTAAAAATCCGAGTATCCGCAATGCACCATTTTTTCCATCTGGGTACATACCGCCTGCTTTACCTTGTTGCAGTTATAGCCGATATTCATTACCGCAACGCTTGACGCAAAATCGATATAGCTCTTTCCTTCAACATCGAATATCGTTGAACCGTCTGCATGGTCAACCACAAGGTCAAAAGCGCGTGTAAGGGATGGCGATGCAACTTTATGGTCCCGGTTTATTATCTCTCTTGCTGTTCGAGTTTGGTTTTTTTCTGGCATAGTTCCTCCTATTCAATATCAATTTGTGCTTTCTGTAGTTTTCCGCTGTAATCAAAATAAACAGTCTTTAACTCGGTAAATTCTTCTATGGCGGTCGTTCCTCCTTCGCGGGTTCCGTTGCCTGTGGATTTGACGCCGCCAAAAGGCAAATGGATCTCTGCGCCGATTGTAGATGCGTTTATGTATGTGATCCCGGCATCTATTTTTTCAATAGCCTTAAAAGCATTTTTTAAATTTGCACTATAAATGGAAGAAGAAAGGCCATATTCAACAGAGTTGGCAATATGTATCGCGTCATCAATATCCTGCGCCTTGATCAAAGAAACAACCGGACCGAATATCTCTTCCTGCGCTATCCTCATGTCAGGTGATACATCAGTGAATATTGTAGGTTCAAAAAAGTAGCCTGGAAGGGGTTTGACAATATTCCCGCCAAGTACAAGTTTTGCGCCTTCTTTTTTTCCGATATCCACATATTTTGCTATTTTCTGGAGTTGTGAATTATTAATGACCGGTCCAACATCGGTATTTTCATGAAGACCATTCCCCAGTTTAAGTTTTTTCGTTCTCTCGATAAGCTTTTTCAGAAGCTCAGGAAGGATTTTCTCATGCGCGATCACACGGCTTGCTGCAGTGCAACGCTGTCCTGTGGTTCCGAATGCACCCCATACAATCCCATCAATTGCAAGGCCAAGGTCTGCATCATCCATAACAATGATCGGGTTTTTCCCACCCAGTTCCAGCGATACTTTCCTCATATCCCTTGCAGCTTCGCCAAGTATCCATTTCCCTGTCTCAAGAGAACCTGTGAATGAAACCGCCCTGATCTTCTTATTATGAACTATCTCGCTTCCAACCGTTTTTCCCTCGCCTGTCACAAGATTTAAAACGCCACCAGGAAGACCTGCTTCCTGGAGAATTTTTACAAGTTCAATAGAAAGGATGGGCGTATCGCTTGCCGGTTTCAAGATGAGCGTGTTTCCCGCTATGAGAGCTGGCATTATTTTCCAGGCAGGGATCGCTATCGGGAAATTCCAGGGAGTTATCAGCCCCACCACACCTATGGGGCGGCGAACGGTCATGCAGAATTTATCCGCAAGTTCCGAAGGCGTAGTCTCACCGATCAGGCGCCGCCCTTCTCCTGCTGCATAATATGCCATATCGATCGCCTCCTGGACATCTCCCCGCGCTTCCTTAAGGACTTTTCCCATTTCCATTGTCATAAGACGTGAAAGCTCTTCTTTCCGGTCTTCAAGCATCCTTGCTGCCCTGAATAATATCTTTGCACGCTTGGGGGCAGGCGTGCTGCTCCAGATATCAAATGCATCCTCTGCTGCGTCAACTGCATTTTTCACATCATCTTCATTTGCTTTATGAAGCTTCCCGATCAATTCAAGAGTTGCAGGGTTAATATCGTCAAACATCTCGCCACTGCTTGATGCTACCCATTCTCCGTTAATGAAAAGTTTGTATTCTTGCATGACTCCTCACTCTATTATAAAGTTGTAGGCTAACGTATTTTAACGTTTTGCATCGTCTATCAAAATGAATGGGATAAACGTGGATCAATACTGTTATGGAAAAGTTCATATTCTTACAATTATTATAACTATAATATTGAGTGTAAGGAGGCGAACAAGCTAATGCCCAATAAGAATATAGAGACTGAAAAAGAGGAAAAAAGAAGGTGCGGACGGTTGTGTCCAGACTGTCCAATGAAAAATGACGATGAAAAATGACAATGAAAAATGACAATGAAAAATGAGGTAATGACCTTTTAGAAAATTACAAAAATCGTCCAAGGATTTTCGTGACGAGGTCAATAGACAGAACCTTTTTTAAACCCTTCAGTAAATGAAGTCATAATGTGTGGAATAGCAGGCGCTGCGGGAAAAGATTCTGAAAAATCAGTCCGAAAAATGCTTGAAGTCATCAGGCACAGGGGACCTGATGGCAGTGGGATATTTTCGCAAAGTGATATTTCTATTGGTAATGTTCTGCTTAAAATAACAGGAGAAAAAACGCAACCGATCTCAAACTGCGGCGCGCTCACATATAACGGGGAAATATACAATTTCAGGGAAATTGCAAAAGCCCTTGATCTTAAAACCGATTCTGATAGTGAGACTCTTTTTGAGATGATCAAATCCGGAGGTATAGAAACCGCGGTTGGCGAACTGGATGGTGATTATGCATTCGCGTATATCGAAAATGGAAAAATATCCCTTGTGCGCGATCCTGCTGGTGTAAAACCGCTTTATTATTCTACTGTTAATGGATTTGCTTTTGCATCTGAGAAAAAAGCATTATCTGCAATAGGTGAATCTGAGATTAAAACTCTTAAGCCAGGTCACATGCTGACTTTTTGTGCCGGGAATATAATTGACAAAAAAGTGTCCGGTTTTTCTCCCGGGAAAATATTGACCGAAGACGCGAAAGATTTGCTTTTTGAGGCGATAGAACGATCTGTAAAGAAAAGACAGTTTGTGCCATGCGCGATCGCGTTTTCCGGCGGCCTTGACAGTTCGCTCCTTGCTGCGCTATGCAGGGATGCAAAGTTATATTCAGCTGGCATGGCTGGATCGCATGATATTGGCCAGACAAAGAAAGCAACCCTGCTTCTTGGACTTTCGGATAATCTGCATCTGCATGAAATTACCATGGACGAATTAGAAACCGCCACTCCTGCTGTGATCAGGGCGATCGAATCGAGTGATCCGATGAAAGTAAGTATTGCTTTACCTTTATTTTTTGCATCAAAAGATGCTCGTCTTGATGGATTTCGTGTCATGCTTTCAGGCCAGGGCGCAGATGAATTATTTGCCGGATATAAGCGGTATGAGTCCATGAATTCTCTTGAACTTGGGATCGCGCTAAAAAAAGACCTTGACAACATTGCAGAAAATAATCTTGAGCGTGATGATGCGGTGACTATGGCAAATTCAGTCGAACTCAGGGTTCCCTATCTTGATAAGAATGTTGTGGAAATTGCTTTGCGGATCGCTCCTGAACTCAAAATACATAATGGGATACGCAAATATATTTTAAGGCTGGCGGCAGGGAAAATCCTTCCTGATGATCTTGTATGGAAAGAGAAGAAGGCGGCGCAGTACAGCAGCGGGATTTATTCTGCGATGGAAAAAATTGCCAGGAAAAACGGGTACAGGGGAGAGAGAGCTTTGGGGAGATTCCTGGAAGAATTGAAGCAAAAAGATTGATCTATATTACATTATATCCTTTTTTCACAGCATCTCGAACAACATAAGATTCCTTCAATTTTCTTTCAAATTCTTCATGAGTATAGCATAATACATCGATATGTTCGTGAAATTTTAATTCTTGAAGTATTTTCTAATGAGACTGTCGAAAAAGTCCTGTTTTTAGGATTTTAGAAATAACAGTCTAAAATCGATGTGTCGATGCATATCGGTTATTTTCAGCAATATTTTAGAGTGTTCTAATTTTGACACTTTTCCGACAGTCTCCTAATATAAATGGAGAGCAATATAACTTACATTCAAGAGGTAGCCATCAACAGATATGATTTTTGATTTGTATTTATTTCACGGTTCAACATCGAGAGGACAAAAAGAAAGTTTTCAGAAAATTGGACATGGACTCTGAAAAATTATAAAGATATTGTTGAATAACAGAGGTCACCAGGTGAAAAATTTGAGAGATCCCGCTCGACCTGTTACTTCTAAAAGTTCAATGCAAGATAGGACTAAGCTGGAGGACTGTATATCTGCATATCAAAATCAAAGAGAGAAACTATCTTTTCATGCATCTTGGTCAGATTCGTTGTATTTTTATATATCTGATTTCCGATAGAAAAAATCGCAACAGATATGCCACGTAAATTCTTAAAAAGAACCTGCCCTGTTGGATTATCGGTCTTTCCTTTGTTTCCTTTTATCGCTTCTCCCTCTTCCTTTAATCTCTTCCTGATCTGTCTCTCCATAAGAGTATAAACCATAAGAGCAACCAGATACACAAAACCTAAAGCCAATATCCTATCCGGATTATTGAGAAAAATAGGAGCAACAGCAGCCGGGTTTTTCGTCCATTTGAAATTCAATTCCACTCCAGCCTGACCTTTATATACTTTCAAAAATTCATCATCAGGAAGTTTATCCTTATCAAGAATGCTCGTAGCAAGGACGTAGCGACTTTCACTTTTTCGTCTCTTTTGAACCATCTCTTCATTCGCAACAAAATTCGGTTCTATCATCCAACCTTCGGATGTTCGTGCTTTCTCCCCATTCCGTGGTCGCCCCCTGCCCTTTTTTACAGCTACTTCAATCTTCTTTACATCAAAATTAAGCGAATGGTAGAACACTTTTTTCTTATTTTTTATCGCGGATGCCTCCATTTGAGCATCTTTTTCACAGGCAAATATTTTTTTCTTTAAGCTGTTTGTGATTTTGATAAGTTCCTCCTCTTCCGAAGGGATACCCGCATCTATTTTTTTATCTTTTCTCTTCTCCAGGGTTGTTGATTCTACAACCAGAAATCTCATAGTTCGTTCTATCGTCTCTCCTTTTTCGTTCTCGTAAACATAAGGTCTTACCACCGAATAGCCACTATATTCTTCAAAAGTCCCTTTTTTTCTTCCCTCTTTCGTGAGCAAGAGATGGAAATCTCCATCTTCCTTAACCAGTTCATCTCTGAGGCCAACCGTCTTTGGAACCAGTGTCACAAATGATAAATTATTCTGATAAGCCATATCCAGAGTGGTACTACAGAAGAATTTACTATCGGCAGCCAATATCGAATTGGAGAGGTCAGGTACAATATTTCTCAATGAAGTTATATTAAATCTATTTTCTGTACTATCTGATGTATTGCCAGCAGTTATTCGACCAGTGATTGGAATATTTCCATCTTGCGTAACAGTCATTCCAAAAAGTACCTGTTTCAAGTCAGGTCTGTGCTGCTTACTATGTCCGAATGTGATGAGCGGTTCTTCTTCATCAGTTTCATATTCACCATAAAGGCTCAAACTTGTAGTATCGAAATGGAGACGGGAGAGCTCAAGTGAATGCTTTATGATTGCTTTTGAGATTATGGCAGAATAAAGATTATCCAATCCTACAGCTTTCAGGTCATCAAGTCCATTGCCAAGGCGATTATCATGGAACCAGTTTGGGTCTACTTCTTTCTGGAATATGACTGAAGTATCATATTGGGAAAGAACATCAGAAACATTATACAGTGCATGCTCTCCCGTGAGAATTGAGAGAACCAATGCTTCAACACATTCTCCTGTGGTTACATGGTTAAGGGGATGTGGCGATACTATCTCATCGATCGTTTTTGCAATCTCCAGATATCTCATACATGCTGAGACCAGTGGGAGGTGATCCAATCGTTTGACATCAACAATTTTTAAATTATCTATTTGTGGGATAAAACCAAATAGGCAGTCCTTTTATAAAAATCAGATGGGTG
>JBAQLI010000053.1:0-8310 GCA_049301735.1 Candidatus Methanoperedens sp. | reverse complement strand
GAACTGGTTTAACTTCATAATGTGTATACTGGATATGGAGTATGTACTGCAATATATATCTAACTATTTACGCAAAACACTATAGTCAAAAGTGAAATGAAAAGGTACGGAATGCAGGTTAAAGCCGGAGAAGCTACAGCGATTACTGGAATTAATGGATAAAGCCGTCAAAGGAGTTCGAAGAATTGCAGCTTTATTCAATAGAAAGAAAGAGAACGAAAAGAGCTCAGTTCGGGTAAGTAAATCATGGGTTCATGGCATTCTTACTGCTGCCGGACTGACTGAAAAACAGAAGACTACTACGGAACCCAAACACCTTCATCGCCCACAAGAACCATTAAGCTCGTTCAATATGGACTATACTCAACGGAGGATTGGAAGTGGCGAGATCGTATACGCTTTTGGTATGCTTGATATTTATAACAGCGGTATAGTGATCCTTGATGCGCACAGGACAAAATCTGGCAAGAATGTGGTGGATTCTCTTTGCCAGTTACGCAAAATGATACCCCCAGATGTTGTAATAGAAATCCGTTCTGATGGAGGTTTGGAATTTAATAATGCGACTGTGCGTGAATATTGTAATAAAAATAATATTATCCACAATATTCTTCCAAAGGCACATCCATGGTTAAACGCTTTCATTGAACGAGCGATAGAGACTTTGCAATATGAATTTATAAATTTGCAATACCATGCAACGTTTGAAGATTTTCAGAACTTTCTTGTGAATGCCAAGAATGGATACAATCTGCGTGAACATTCATCATTCAATTATCGAAGTCCACTGGAAATATGGAACTCCTCAGGAATTTCAATGGGCTTTACTGCAGGAGGTCTGTGGACATGAACACTAGTGATATTGGTTACTGTTGCTGTTGCGATTGGGAAAAATAATACCCCTATAAGAAATAGGAGTATTATAGGGTCTTGCTCATGGTTTAAATTTTCTCCAGTTTTATATTGTCTATAAAGTATTGGTCGCCTGCTGTCCCGTATGGTGATATTAAAAACTGTAACCTTCCATCATTCACGGTGTTTGAGAACCCGCTTGTAGTAAACTCTGTTGTGTAGATCTGCCAATTAGTACCCAGATTTGCAGTATATGAAAGTCCGTAATTAGTGTACGGAGAAACATGCTTCAAAAGGTACACTTTCATATCATGACCTGTATTAGAATAGGCCACAAAACTTAACCGATAGCGAGTGTTTGGTTCTAAGGTGCGTCCTGCTTGATAGAGTTGGATGTTAGAACCTCCACTACTAAGAGCAATCTTTGCAGTCTTGTTTCCTTCATAGCCTGGCGTTGGAGTTGTGAAAGTACCGGTTCCGTTTGTATAGAAGATCCATGAAGATGAACCAGATTCAAAGCTGGGATTGCTGATTATGTTAGGGTTCGACTCATGAGAGTGCTCGAATCCTTCATTCGGTGTTCCAAGATATGGAAAGGTCTCTAGATACGGCACATCATTCCCTGGCTCTGGAATACGATCAGCCAGTTTTGCCGCTGTAGCATCGGGTGTGAAGCCGGGGTTTACAAAGGGAAGGGTGACACCAGCAATCGCCCGTAATTCTATATCGACTATATCATCAAAGACCCTTCGCCCATTTGGAAATCCATCAATATCGCCGCCTAGGAGCCCCAGTCTCTTAGGACTGTCTGTACCAACGTTTGGATCCGTGTAAGACGGCGATATCGCCATGTTAAGACGAAGCAGATCCGCCTTTGTGTTGCCTGTGAAATTCCCCGGGAATCCTGGAACAACCCCTGCAGGTATCCCTGTGAGAAGTATAGCTACCAGGTCATCTCGCGCTGGGTCTGTTGCTAAATTCGGAAAAACGCCAGGGTAAAGTATCGGCAGAAGTTTTTGTAATTCAGGATGCAGGTAGTGCTGGATGAACTGCGAGTCATTCTCCGGGTCAGAGCGGTTCCAGAAGTCCTTCTTACCTAAGGGAATGATGACTTCATTGATCAGCGGCTCCCCAAGGCGAGATACCTGGACAAATGGGCCTGCCTGGATCTCTTTCTCATGCTCTTTATCACCTGGAAGCACTTTGACTTTCTGGCGGCTCGCCGAAGCGTATACCCCTATTATGGATTTAGAATCCTTTGGATCTGTCGGGTTTGAGCCGTCCCGGGTCAAATGTTTTTTTGGCACTTGAATAGCGATGGTGTGGACGTTGAACCCTTTGAGGTCATCTTTTCCAGTTGTCCCATCGAAAACCGTTGGAATAAGATGTGCGCTTTGGAAGGGTCTTAGTGTTGCCAAATCGAATATCGAACCAAGGTCTACATAGAAACCATCATCTCTCTGGCCAGCGAAAACTTTCACGCCGTCAGGCAGGTCGTTTATGGCTGGAGCAACGAGGTTTGTTTCATAGTCAGGTGTTGATCTCGGACCGATACGATTGGGTACTGCGAGAAGATCTGTGCCTAGAACCTTTTTCTTTTTTGCCTTTCCTGGTCCCATTACAACTTTGGTAACTGAATAGAGCTGCCGAATATTCCAGTTAGGATCATCGAGCGATTTGATAGGTCCCGTGTTATACAGAAAAGTGTCAGGATTTTTGAACACTGTTTTAAAACGGAACTCGTATGTAATATCTTCAACTCCATCACCATCGTTGTCTATCTTGATTTCGTAGAGAACATCGTCTCCGAATTGGAAAAAGTTCGGACCGCCTGCAGGTTCCTCAAGTGGAATAAAATTTGCTATCAGAGTGACAGTATCAGTCCGATTCGGACTCACGAATGCATACACATCGGTATTATCAGCCACAGGATCCTTTGAGATTTCAGGTGCCTCTCTATGCGACGACATTGTAATCACCCACCTACCTTGCTTCTGAATTTGCTGGAAAGTCTTCTACTCAAATCGTTATCCTCCAGGGCGAACTCTCCCAAACCTCTAAATTTAATGGACATATCATCCTTTACAAGAATAACTACCGGGTCGTCCTCACTGTATTTTGAGTCCGGTTCGTCTATATGTCTGCTGGAAAGCCCTTCAACCAGCCCATTGTCTTTTACAGTAAACTCCTCAAGACCTCTGAATCCTACGAGTTCATTATTCTTTATAACGACAACTAACGGGTCACTATCCATGAAGTCTGATTTCAGATTACCAGATTCTATCAGGTCAGGAATCTTTGCCAAATTGGGTAGAGCTAAGTACAAACCCCCAGCACTAGCAGCCTTGACAAAATCCCTTCTGCTTAATTTAATCGAAGTAATTCCTTCACCATCACCGCATTCCTTGCAGTGGCTATTGATATTTTTTTCTACTATTTTATCTCTCATATTACCACTCCATTTTTTCAAGTAGGCTCCCTTCCAGCCCTAAAGATAAAAGTGCTTCCGGCTATAAATAATTGTCGGTAGACCTGAAGATGGTGTGTAGTCCTGAAGATGGTTTATCATCGTTCTTCTAATTATCGGACAAGCTCTAAGTACGGCATAATATATCACATCTTTTGTCGCAGTGTCGCAGATATTCTTGTTTAGCGTGCTCACTTATGGTTTGCTACTTCCATTCCCAGAGCTTATCATGTGTATTTCCGTTCTCGTCCACCTCATATTCAAATACCACAACGATATTGTTGAGGCGCGCCAATTTTTGAGACGAGGTCTGGTAGAACAGCGATCCGCGCCAAATGGACGCTGATCCGCTTCCTGTGAACTTACCAACTCCCTGTCCTGTCCAAGAAGCCATTTCGCCATCCTTGGTCATTACAATTCCCTGTCCTTCCCCGTATAGTCCTCCTGCCCTGACTGTTGACCAGTACGTTCCAATATTAGTCACTTCTACTCCAAGAATCTTGCCGCTATCCTGAAACGATGATTCAACCTTGGGAGCCAGCTCCTCACCCTCAAAGGGTAGCACTCTACTTACTGTTATCTTGCCCTGTGTTTCTCCAATCATTTCACCTAACATTCTTTAACACCTCTTTTGACGATACTTATTGCCAACATATTTTTGTATTCTATCATAGTGACTAACCTCCTTTGCCTGCAATTCGTTCACATAGAAAGAAACAGCAACCAAGATTTTCCTGAGTTGCATACTCTTTCTATTATATAACAAATCATTTAGTTAAAGCAAACCCCCCACCTATAAGGGCACCAGCAATCTTAAAGCCGAGGTCAAAAACAGAAATAGATATCATCGTACCAACACCTAATCCCCGAACAACGCCAAACCCAACCAATATCAAACCTGCCCCGACAATGCCTACGATTATCCCAACTCCAATGACATCAGCATAGTTTCCTTTGAACTCAACGACTTTATAGCCTGCCCATGCTCCAAAAGCCAGAGCAACCGGAGCTAAGACTGTTGCCGTAAGCATGTTAAAGACTCCTCCTACATAGCTTATAGCGATAAAAACAATAGCCACTGCTATCGAACTGATTAAAGGCCACTTTAATGCACGAAAATAATCAGCCATTTTCTTCACCCCATTTTAGTATTATTTTACTTTGTATTTAAATGTTTTGAGACGCGGATTCGCTTTGTGTAGTCCAAAAATCCAAAAGGTATATATTGAATAATTGCATATATTTAATTGGGATGATTTATGGGGAAGTATGAAGAAACGTTAAATGACATAAAAAGCATGTTCGGGATAGTACCAGAATTTATGAAAGCGTTTTCAAAAGATGCCCTTGTAAAAGAGTGGCCTCTCTTGAAGAAATACTCATTAGGAGATTCCAATATCCCTGCCAACTACAGGGAACTGATGGGGTTAACAGCGGAGGCTAATACTGAATGCCAATACTGTCAGCAATGCACAGAGGAATAGCTAAGCATAGCGTCCACTAACATGCTGCTAGGTTTGTTGTGCTGAGTATAATCCAAAAGAAAGCGCGATGGAAATATCTGTTACATGAAATGTGCGGCAACCTTAGTAGAATTACTGCTGTGTGTCGTTTGCTGTCAACCGATCCCTGACCTGATGTTCTGCCTACCTCAGACAAGAACGGGCAATGGATGGATATATTCAAGCTGACTGCGTTTGAAAGTCCCTGCGTGGGGTGCAAGGATAGCTGTACGACCTGTCCCATGTGAACCGCGATTTCTCGCAAACCTCTTCGTACGTATTGTTTCTCCTGTGCATCTGACCGATATTTATAAATCTCACTGCTATTAACGTATATATTAAGGAGTAGTAAAATCATGGCAAAAAAAACTCAGGCAAAAACCACCGAATCAACTGCGTCTTCGTGGTGGAAAGAAAGAGGAAAAATTATGGCTATGAAAACAGAATCAAAAGCCGTAAAACCGAAATCCCAAAAGAAAAAGAATGTCAAGACTAAAAAGGCCGAGAAAGTAGAGAAAGGTATGGGATATGTCTGTGAAGTCTGCGGATGTGAAATTGTATGTGTTTCAGATAGCGCCGGAACTATTATTTGCTGTGAGCAGCCGATGGACCTGATCTGTTGACAATCTTTTATTTTTTTTGTCCGGTTTGAAAATCATTTCCTAAAGCTATAAAGGAGGAAAGAAATATTACTATAGATTCTGATTTCATGAAAAAAATCAGTCGTTGGTGAACATAATGCGCACAAGGTAAGAAGAGACATTAAGCCACCGGGAAACTCGGGATACATGGCACCAGTGTTGTGGAATGACGCACTGATATTATAGAGCGCTCTTTTGGCCTCATGGCCGCCCTCCCATCAAAAAATATTATTCCTTCAATGGTGAGGCCTTGTGTGCCTCAGATTCACAATACCTTATTATACTGGAATATTCTGACCCGGCCTGGGTAAGATATGCAACCAAAGAAAGATTTTCTTTTATTCCATGCTGTAATCTCACAAAAGCTACTGCAAACAGGAAATCAATATTTTTCAGACCTTTGCCGTTCAAATGTGCTTCAATCTCAAGAACTCATACTTTCACATATAGTCATTTCTGAAATACGTCATTGCATACCAGTAAGAAAAATTAAAGATTTTCAAAGTTGCTTAACTTGTCGCACATGTCGGTACGACTCATCTTCGATATACAGAAAATTTCCTCTTATCCATAACCTATTTACGCCTCAAAATCCATTGTATTTTTGCGGTTAGTTACTGTCAGAAGATTAATTATAGCTATTATATATTGAGGGAGTTAAATATGAAACCGATTATCACAGCGGAACTTGAGATTGTCGCTCTGGGCACGGGAAGCACAAGTATGAGTTCTCATATTTCTGAGGCTGTAAAAGCTCTCGAAAAGTCGGGTGTTAAATATAAGTTAACCCCGATGGGGACGGTAATAGAGGTATCTTCCATTGATGAAGCTTTCAACGCAATTAAAGCAGCGCACGAAGCAGTTATTAAGAAAGGCGTAAAGAGGGTGGTCACGCACCTTACAATCGATGACAGAAGGGATGCTCCAAAGGGTATGGATGAGAAAATAGAATCTGTAAAAAGTAAAATTTAAACACACTTCTCTTCAAGCTCCAGCTTCACTATCATATGCAGCTATAACTTCCATCCCCCTTTGTCTGCATTTCAGGCGAGGCTTTGAGCACCCGCAACCCTAAATGCGCCAGTGGCGCATAATGCGTACCCGCAAATGAATTGGTGGGAGGAAGTCTCGGAGAACATGGTGTAGAAAATTCGCAAAAGAGACTGAAAAATCTGCGTTCATCCTGATGTGATAAAGTATAAAAGGGGTTGAGACTATGTTGAATATTGGGGTGTTATAAATATGGCTTACGAAGCAAAAAACTTTGATAGCTTACTGGGAACAAAAGGTTTCAGCGATCAATTGCTAAAGAACCATTTTACGTTATACCAGGGTTATGTAACAAATACAAACAAATCAGTTGATGCATTGAGCGCACTTGGAAAAGAAGGAAAGGCAGGAACGCCTGAGTATTCAGAACTAAAGCGCAGGTATGGCTGGGAATGGAACGGGATGAGGTTGCATGAATACTATTTCGGGAATATGATCAAGGGTGGCAAAGCAATCGATAAAAGTACAAATTTCTACAAAAAGATTGTTGATGATTTCGGGTCATATGAAAACTGGGAAAAGGATTTCAGGGCCGTGGGATCAATGCGCGGCATAGGCTGGGTAGTTCTCTACTATGACGGGATGGCAGACCAGCTCTTTAATGCATGGATAAATGAACACGATGTTGGGCATCTCTCCGGAGCGAGTCCCATGCTGGTCATGGACGTCTTTGAGCATGCATTCATGATTGATTACGGGCTGAAGCGAGCAGATTATATTGAGGCATTCTTTGAGGCGATTGACTGGACAATCGATCCAGATACAGATAAATGGATGTTTAAATGGATTCGGATGAAAAACGAGACGGGAAGTAAGAAATATGAAAGCAGCACAAATTAATAAATATGGGGGTAGTGAGGTTGTAGAGATTAATAAAAATGTACCAAAACCCGCTGCATCCCGAGGACAGCTTCTCGTCGAAGTATATGCAGCCGGAGTTAACCCAATCGATTGGAAAATCCGCGAAGGGTATATACCATTGAAGTTCCCGGCAACTTTGGGTGGGGATTTCTCTGGAGTTGTAGCGGATATCGGAGAAGGTGTTTCAGGTTTTAAAAAAGGTCTTGAGGTTTACGGGTATGCCAGCGTATTAGGCGGAGGATCAGGGTCGTTTGCAGAATTTGTTTTGGCAGATGCAAAAGTCACAGCTGTTAAACCAAAGAACATCACACATATTGAAGCTGGTGCATTGCCACTTACAGGGGTTAGCGCCTGGCAGGCACTCGTCGATCATATTGGTCTCTCCAAAGGCAAAAAGATTCTTATCCATGGTGGCGCCGGAGGTATCGGGTCAATCGCCATCCAGCTTGCTAAACACCTGGGGGAGCGTATGTGGCGACAACGGTGAGTGCGAGAGATATGCAATATATCAAAGAACTTGAAGCAATAGACTACAAAAACCAGTCATTTGAAGATCTGTTAAACGACTACGACGCAGTCTATGACACGGTGGGCGGCGAGACGTACTTAAAATCTTTCAAAGTGCTCAGGAAAGGCGGCATAATAGTTTCTATGTTAGAGCAGCCACCTCCGAACCTCATTAAACAATATGGGGTGAATGCTATAGGACAATTGACACAGGTGAACAGTGAACGATTATCCAAACTGGCTGAACTCATCGATCAACGCGTTACCAAAGTGCATGTTGATAAAACATTTCCTCTGGAACAGGCAGGAGAAGCACTCGCATATCTGCAAAGTGGACACCCACGAGGCAAGGTAGTCTTGAAGATGAAGAAAAACTAAATCAGAAGTACTTCCACAAGCAGAAGCTCTGCATCCTTTTTTGCTTCTACGC
>JBAQLI010000052.1:0-2243 GCA_049301735.1 Candidatus Methanoperedens sp. | reverse complement strand
ATCACATGCTTGAAGGATGGAAAGAGCCTGAAAGTCCTGTAAACTTGTCAGATATTCGCCTCTTTATACCAGCATAAATTATTTAAAAAAGTTTCGTGCATGGAACTTATGACGGTACAACTCCAATAGAATTGGAAGAACGGAGATTATGTACCTGTCAATCAAGTTCTTGCTCAAGAATTCCCCTGCGATCTGAGCCCCGCCAACAAGCCAGATGTTTAAGCCATCTTTTTGCCGAATTTCGGAAATAAGCTTACAAATATCGCCACTCCAGAACTCAACATAATCATCTTTAGGTCTGGCAGTTCTTGAGATGACGTAACATTTCTTGTCCTTGTAAGGAAAATCCCCAAATGTCAGCACCTGATCATATGTCCTGCGTCCCATGATTACCGTATCAACCGACTTCAAGAAGTCTTTGTAACCGTAATCCTCATTCCGGGATTCAACCATCGACAGCCAATCAATGTCACCATTAGCACGAGCAATGTAGCCATCAAGACTCGTAGCAATGTAGAGAACTATTTTCCTGTTCGAAACCATGAAATTCCATAATGTCTCTAATACTTAATATAGGGAAGGAGTCAATCTAGGCGATTTTCATTTTCCGGCAGATTTTTCAAGCAGGGTCCTTAACTTTTCCAGATCCCTCGTGACTGCTCCTTAGATAAATAAGGGCACATCTACCGGTGCATTACACTGAAAGATTGATTTCAATTTACCCAATACCCAATGGCTCTCATTAAGCGAAAGCTTTTATCCACAGAACATCTAACATTAATGTGTGAGTGGGATCAATAAATCACTCATTTAAAAGATTAGGAGAGAAAAATATGCCAAAAGTAGTTGTTGTATATCTCAGTACATCAGGTAATACAAAAGCGATGGCAGATGCCATCGTCGATGGTGCAAATTCAAGAAATGCCAACGCCAAAGCCGTGAATTTCCATGAAGCAAAAATAGAGGATATAATTGCTGCGGATGCCATTGCGATCGGCTCTTCAACATTCCATTATAAGATGCTCCCTCCCATGGACAAATTCATTGAAAATCTTAAAAAGGCAAACGTAGCAGGCAAAGTAGGGGCAGCTTTTGGATCGTATGGATGGAGCGGTGAGGCGCCTATAATGATCGCAGAAAAAATGCGTGAGCTTGGAATGAATGTAATAGATCCGGTATTACGTATTCAATATCAACCTACTGAAAAAGATCTTGATGAATGTAAGAGACTTGGAAAAGATATTGTATCTAAAGTGAAAAAGATCGCTGAAAAACCCAGGGCAGGAAGCGGTTCAAAGCTCGAAGATGCAAGCGTGCGGGAAGTAAAAATGGGTGAGGGCGGTCACTGAAACACTGAAATATGGAAACTAAAGGAAAAGCAGTTCAGTAAGCTGCAAAAAAATAAAAAAAAGAAAATTAAACTTTAAACCATCATTTCTTCTTAGGTGCTGGTTTATCCTTGGATTTCTTTTTTTCCTTATTGGACATGAGTTTGTTCGCCTCCTGACAATTAAGGTCATGGTTATTATGTTTATGAGCATATCAACTTTTCTGTGACAGTTGGAGAAGTGTATCAGATATACCGGGAGTTTTATGGGATAAGATTGAGGTAGGGGAAGTGAGGTAAAAATGGCAGGTTATGCAGGACACGGTAAAATCGCAGAAATGGCAGGAATACCCTCGGTCATATCAGACGATGTCAATAGATTCATGGAAGATAGAAATCCTCCAGAGGAATTTGAAGATCATAATACGCAAAGGAAGATATTCGTGTGTGGGCACTTGAATGTATCAATCAGGACTCTGATGGGAAGTGAAAAATTGCATGATAGGGGAAAAAAGGAATGGATCCAAAAAGAAGACCTTAAATGGCTGCTGGCAACGAGGAAAGAATATATCAAATGCTACTATTTGTATCTTGCTGTCGATGATATTTACGAGAATAAGGGTCAGATAAAGGGTGGTGGAGAAACTATTGATAATTGTATAAATCCCATATTTCGCACATTATTTCATCATTATTAGATTTTTTTCTTCCAATCCATAACCGTAAAGACAACCTATTTTGACAGGATTAACAGGATCGACAGGATACGATTTTAGCGAATTATCTTGATAATCCGTTCTAAATAAATGCAATTATTCATTTATAACACCCTCACTTTCCTTTTTATCTCAACTTTATCTTCTCCAAAATTTATTAACAATCCAACATTCGTTCCAGTCGCTACAAGATAATTTAC